>NZ_CP150797.1:0-69825 GCF_045345115.1 Brevundimonas sp. BH3 | reverse complement strand
TCTGGCGTCACGGGAGCAACCGGAGCCGTAGCTGCCTCAACCATTGCCGATTCGACGGGGGAAGGTTCTCGCGCACGCTGGTTCGGCTACATGGGGGCCTGTTATGGAGCAGGCATGATTGCCGGGCCAGCACTTGGTGGCATGCTCGGTGGTATTTCTGCCCATGCTCCGTTTATCGCCGCTGCCCTTCTCAACGGCTTCGCGTTCCTGCTTGCCTGCATTTTTCTCAAGGAGACTCATCACAGCCATGGCGGGACCGGAAAGCCGGTTCGCATCAAACCATTCGTTCTGTTCCGGCTGGATGATGCATTGCGCGGGCTAGCTGCGCTTTTCGCAGTCTTCTTCATTATTCAACTGATCGGCCAAGTGCCTGCGGCCCTATGGGTCATCTATGGCGAGGACCGTTTTCAGTGGGACACCACGACTCTTGGTTTGTCGCTTGCGGCATTTGGAGCAACACATGCGATCTTCCAAGCGTTTGTTACCGGCCCGCTTTCAAGCCGGCTTGGAGAGCGGCGCACGCTACTCTTTGGCATGGCTGCGGATGCGACTGGCTTCATTCTTCTGGCTTTTGCCACGCAGGGATGGATGGTGTTCCCGATTTTGTTGCTGCTTGCCGCCGGAGGTGTTGGCATGCCGGCCTTGCAGGCAATGCTTTCAAACAATGTCAGAAGTAACAAGCAAGGAGCTTTACAGGGAACGCTTACAAGCCTCACCAATCTAAGCTCTATCGCGGGACCGCTTGGCTTCACGGCACTCTATTCTGCCACCATAGGAGCATGGAACGGTTGGGTTTGGATTGTCGGCGCGATCCTCTATTTAATATGTCTGCCAATACTACTCAGACCTTTCGCAACTTCATTGTGATTGAGTCATGGCGAATTGGTATGCGTAGACTTACGAGGAATGACGGATTAAATCCGTTGAGCCATCATCTCCTCTCGGGGCGAGTGCCGATGATGACCTTAGTTCACACTCTCGCCGTCGCCGAATATCTGAACTTCCGCCACGCCGCCAATGCGCTCGGCGTGGCGCAATCCAGCGTCAGCGCCCGCGTGAAGGCGCTGGAAGAAGACCTTGGCATCCTTCTGTTCGAGCGCCATGCGCGGGGTGTTCGGTTGACCGAGGCTGGACGCCACTTCGTCGAGCGGATAGCCGCAGGCATCGACCAACTCGACCATGCGGTGAAGACCGCCGGCATGGCGGCAGCCGGAGAAAGCGGCCGGCTTCGCATCGGTATCCATGCCCTGATCCCTCGCAGCTTCCTCGCAAAGCTGATCGGCCAATACCGCGAAGACCACCCCGGCGTTGAAGTCGAAATGACCGAAGGCACAGCCCGCGAAGCGGTGATGCAGCTTCGCGCCGGCAGGTTGGACGTGGCGTTCGTCGCGGGCACGCCCCAACCACCCGACTGCCATTCCCGTCGCACATGGACCGAACCGCTCTTGGCGGTGCTACCGGAACGGCATCCGCTCGCCAAGCGGTCAGCCGTCACATGGCCCGATTTGGCAGGCGAGACGTTCCTTGCGTATAGGAAGTTCAAACGCCCTTTTCGGGCAGTCTGCTGGGTAGGCGGCGGTCGCGCAAGCCCCGTTTTGGGCACGGATCGGACGTCTGTGAGTGGGATTTCGGCATCGCGGGGCCACGCAGCGGCGTTGTCAGCAGCCATGCTTCGCTGATTCCCGACAGCGGGCCGAGCGCCGCCCTGCGGATCGTGGCCGCATCGGCTCGGATTCCGGTTTCGCCGTCGGCTGTGCAGCCGGCAGATCGTCACGCGGCTTGCACTGGCGGCGCGCGCGCTGCGGGCCTGTAGTGCGCTTCTTCCCGCGCGCCGTGCTTCTCGAAGTGGGCGAGGATGGCGCGGATGGCGGTGGGTTCCTCGATGCTGGCGACGATCCGCACGGTGCCACCGCAGTGGACGCAGGCGGTGACGTCGATGGAAAAGACCCGCTTGAGCCGTTGCGCCCAGCTCATCGCACGGCGCTTCTCCTCGGGGCTGCGCGGCGCGTCGTGGGCGCTGACGTCCACTGGCGCCGCATCGCCCGCAGGCCGCTTGCCGCGCCCCGAGGGCGTCAGCTGCGCACGCAGGTTTGCATTCGGGGCGAATACGCCGTGGAAGCGGGTGAGATGCGCGCGAGGTGGCGGGACCAGCGCCGCCAGCTTGGCGATGAAATCCACCGGATCCCATTCCACATGCGTGGTGCCATTGCGCCACGGGGTCTTGAGCTGGTAACGCACCCTGCCCTGGAGCGCTATCGACAGCCGCTTCTCGCTGATCGCCGGGCGCGTGATGTAGCGGCACAGCTTTTCCAGCTTGTGGCTTTCGTGTGCTTCGGCCGCCACGCCGGCATGCAGTGAGAAGCCGCCGACCTTGCCGGCTTCGCCCTCCAGCGAACCGGCGTCACCGGGCAGCGTTTGCAGCGTGACGACCTTGCAGCCAGCGTCGCGGCCGGTGGCGATGCGGTAGGTGATCGAACTCATCCGCAGCCCATCCATGCTGTCGTCGCCTGCAGCGCTGTCTGCCAGGAAGGCCGATTCGCCCTCCCCTTCGAGCCAGCCTTTGCGCGTCAGGTGCCGACACACCCGGTGCGCGATGGTAGCTGCCAGCTGGGTCAACTGCGCGGTGGTGGGCGCACGGGCGCGGTGCAGGCGCAGTTCGCGCCGCGGCAGCTCGGTGGCTTCCACGTACACGCCGTCGAGCCACAGCATGTGGAAGTGGATGTTCAGGTTCAGCGCGCTGCCGAAACGCTGGATCAGCGTCACCGCGCCGCACTGGGCGCTGGCGCGGTCGATGCCGGCTTGATCGGCCAACCAGCCGGCGATCACGCGCTGCACGATGCCCAGCACCGGGCCAATGGCTTCTGGCTTGCTGGCGAACAGGAAACGCAAGGGGTACGGAAAGCTCAGCACCCATTGCCGCACAGGCCGCGGGCCGAACACCTCCTCGACCAGGTGCCGCGCACTCTCGGCCATGCGTCGCGCGCCGCAACTCGGGCAGAACCCGCGCTTCTTGCAGGAGAAGGCCACCAGCCTCTCTGCACGGCAGTGCTCGCACACCACCCGCAGGAAGCCGTGCTCGAGTACGCCGCAACGCAGGTAGGCATCGAACGCCTCGCGGACATACCCGGGCAGCGAGCGGCCCTCCGCTTCGATCCGTGCAATGAAGTCCGGGTAGTGCGCCTCTACCAACGCGTACAGCAGCGTGCGCTCGGGCGCGTGGCGCGCGTACCGCGAACCGGTGTGGGCGGACGGCAGTGGCGCGCATCCCGCGGCTTGCCGCCGGGATGTGGCGAGGCGCGGCACGCAGCGCTCCGGTGCGGGGACGGCTGCTCAGTGTTGCGCCTGTGTTCGCACGTTCGTATCGGTGCGTTCTGATCTTCGCGTCAGACATTGCCGCGGCGCGGGCACAACAAAAAGCCCGGCATCGCTGCCGGGCTCCGGCCCCGTCCTTGGGGCCTTGATGTCGGGTCGTTGCCGGGATCGGACCGCGCTGGCGCGGTCCGGTTCCCGACGACCGGGCCAACCGGATCAGAAATCCATGCCGCCCATGCCGCCCATACCGCCAGCACCCGGCATGGCCGGCTCTTCCTTCTTCGGCACTTCGGCCACGACCACTTCGGTCGTGATCGCAAGGCCGGCGACGGAAGCGGCGTGCTGCAGGGCCGAGCGGGTCACCTTGGTCGGGTCCAGGATGCCCATGGCGATCATGTCGCCGAACTCGCCGGTGGCGGCGTTGTAGCCGTAGCTGCCTTCGCCGGCCTTGACGTTGGCCACGATCACGCTCGGTTCTTCACCGGCGTTGGCCACGATGGCGCGCAGCGGGGCTTCCAGCGCACGGCGGGTGATGGCGATGCCCAGGTTCTGGTCTTCGTTGATGCCCTGCCAGGGCAGATCCGTGCACAGCACCTTGCCGTAGAAGAACAGCAAGGCCGCCAATGCCTGACGATGCGTGGAGACCGAAACCTTGCGCTCGTTCGCCAGCCAGGACAGAAATGCCTCGACTTCGCTGCTGCCCAAGGTTGCCGGGTGACGCACACCGTGGAAACGGATGAAGGCACGAACCCAGTGGACATAAGCCTGTTCGGTTGGTAAGCTGTAATGCAAGTAGCGTATGCGCTCACGCAACTGGTCCAGAACCTTGACCGAACGCAGCGGTGGTAACGGCGCAGTGGCGGTTTTCATGGCTTGTTATGACTGTTTTTTGTACAGTCTATGCCTCGGGCATCCAAGCAGCAAGCGCGTTACGCCGTGGGTCGATGTTTGATGTTATGGAGCAGCAACGATGTTACGCAGCAGGGCAGTCGACCCGCGTCCTTTGAGACAACTGAATAAGGTTTCAATTTCCCAGCGTAATGCATAATCCTGAATAGCATTGGCATTAAACTGAGGAGAAACGACGAGTAAAAGCTCTCCATTTTCTAACTGTAGTGCACTTATATATAGTTTCACCCGACCAACCAAAATCCGTCGTTTACGACATTCAATTTGACCAACTTTAAGATGGCGAAATAAATCACTAATTTTATGATTCTTTCCTAAATGATTGGTGACAATGAAGTTTTTTAACACGAATGCAGAAGTTGATGTCTTGTTCAATTAACCATGTAAACCACTGCTCACCGATAAACTCTCTGTCTGCGAACACATTCACAATACGGTCTTTACCAAAAATGGCTATAAAGCGTTGAATCAAAGCAATGCGCTCTTTCGTATCTGAATTTCCACGTTTATTAAGCAATGTCCAAAGGATAGGTATCGCTATTCCACGATAAACGATTGCGAGCATCAGGATATTAATATTTCGTTTTCCCCATTTCCAATTGGTTCTATCTAAAGTCAGTTGCACTTGGTCGAATGAAAACATATTGAAAATCAACTGAGAAATTTGACGATAATCAAAATACTGACCTGCAAAGAAGCGCTGCATACGTCGATAAAATGATTGTGGTAAGCACTTGATGGGCAAGGCTTTAGATGCAGAAGAAAGATTACATGTTTGCTTTAAAATGATCACAAGCATGATGAGCGTAAAGCACTTTAAATGTGACTTGTTCCATTTTAGAGATTTGTTTAAGATATGATATAACTCATTGAGATGTGTCATAGTATTCGTCGTTAGAAAACAATTATTGTGACATTATTTCAATGAGTTATCTATTTTTGTCGTGTACAGAGATCTATTTACTAGGCCTCGCATTTGCGGGGTTTTTAATGCTGAATAAAAGGAAAACTTGATGGAATTGCCCAATATTATTCAACAATTTATTGGAAACAGTGTTTTAGAGCCAAATAAAATTGGTCAGTCACCATCGGATGTTTATTCTTTTAATCGAAATAATGAAACTTTTTTCTTAAGCGATCTAGCACTTTATATACAGAGACCACATACAGTGTCTCTCGCGAAGCGAAAATGTTGAGTTGGCTCTCTGAGAAATTAAAGGTGCCTGAACTCATCATGACTTTTCAGGATGAGCAGTTTGAATTCATGATCACTAAAGCGATCAATGCAAAACCAATTTCAGCGCTTTTTTTAACAGACCAAGAATTACTTGCTATCTATAAGGAGGCACTCAATCTGTTAAATTCAATTGCTATTATTGATTGTCCATTTATTTCAAACATTGATCATCGGTTAAAAGAGTCAAAATTTTTTATTGATAACCAACTCCTTGACGATATAGATCAAGATGATTTTGACGCTGAATTATGGGAGAGCATAAAACTTACCTAAGTCTATGGAATGAGTTAACTGAGACTCGTGTTGAAGAAAGATTGGTTTTTCTCATGGCGATATCACGGATAGTAATAATTTTATAGATAAATTCAATGAAATTTATTTTTTAGATCTTGGCCGTGCTGGGTTAGCAGATGAATTTGTAGATATATCCTTTGTTGAACGTTGCCTAAGAGAGGATGCATCGGAGGAAACTGCTAAAATATTTTTACAGCATTTAAAAAATGATAGACCTGACAAAAGGAATTATTTTTTAAAACTTGATGAATGAATTGATTCCAAGCATTATCTAAAAATACTTAATTGTCTTTTTACGACGCTAAATTTTAAATAAATAAGTGAAGAGCGTTAGTGGAGCCATCGCTGTGCATTCCTCAAGAATAGAATGTGTCGGAAGGGTGGCGTCATTGGTGTTAGTCATCGCTTAGGATTTCTCAATCTGGCTTACACGGGCGCCTGTACCGATATCCCCGCGGATGGCGACGTATCGATGTTGAATTCCTCGCCAGACGAAGTGCAATGAGCTGCGGCTATAGGCTTGCGCAGCCTTAGATAGCCGGCCGTCGCAGGCGCGCCGGTTGGCCGGGATCTTCTTCTGCCCGTCAGGTGTCCGGTCGGAACTCCAGCACGAACGCTACGACCTTTTCGGCGGACATTTCGCACGGCTTCAACAATGTCCTGTCTGATGTAACGCGGAAGAGGTTGAAGCTGACAATGTCAGTCCCGTCCAACTCCCTGGCGAACAGACTGTTGCGACGTCCGTCCCCAGATCGCCGGACGATCAAGCTGAAACGCCGGCCTTCATAAGTCCCTTCTCTGTATCCCTCCGCAAGCTTCGCGAAAGCGGCATCGAACTCGGAATGCTCCATGTCATCCATCCTTATTGATAGAACAGAGGCGCGGCGGGTGCGAGACCGCCAGTGCCGGGTCGCGCTAAGGTGCCGGGCAGATTCCTGCAGCCGACGAGGCCCGGGGTGGGCAGGATAATTGAGATGTCGGCGCCCGCATGGCTATCAGCGAAGTCGTCCGTCCAGTCTGCTAGGCAACGTCCACGCCTTTCCAGAAAGCGATGTAATCCCGGATACCCTCGGCATCCGGAGTGGGGGCGGGATAGGTCCAAGCGGCGTTCACGTTGAGCGCGTCACCCGCGCGAACATGAAAGAAGCGCGCGGCGCCTTTGATCGGACAGACAGATGTGTGCGGGCTCATCTCAAGCAGGCTCAGGTCGACTCCTGACGGTGGGAAGTAGTGATTTCCCTCGACGATGACTGTTTCGTCGCTTGTGGCGATAGTAGTGTCTTTCCAGATGGCTGAGACCAACGGACTCTCCTTTGTATTCATCAACCGGCGAAGGCTCGCGGGCTGGCTGCCCCAAGCCGCACCTCCTCAGGTGGCAGGCGGGTTGCGCCCGAGAAGTTTGTCGAGCTCGCCTCTGACATCGAGCGCGAATAGCTCATCGGAGCCACCGATAAGGGTGCCATTGATGAAGATCTGCGGCACGGAGCTTCGCCCCGACGCTTCCGCCATGGCCTGCCGGTGAGCCGGATCCGCCTCAATATCGAGCTCCTTCCATCGCACGCCCTTTTCCTTGAGGAGCGCCTTCGCTCGGCGGCAGAACGGGCACCAATTCGTGGTGTACAGCAATACATCAGTTGTCATATTGCATCTCCGGCAGTTGCACGCGGATCGCTGTCATGGCGTTGATCTCCAATTCGCGGCGTTCAAAGATGGCGACTGCACCTTGGCCGACATCGGAGCAGATGCTGACGATTGGCCGCTATCCAGGCGACATGGCCCAAAGTGCTTTCACCGCCAGGCAGAGGCCGCACGCGCCTCCTGTAGCGCCGAGCCGATGCTCTAAGGTAACCGAGCCTCGATTGGGACGGAAGCGGTCCCGCTCGAATCGCCCATCATGCTGGTCGAGCATATCAGGACGACGGATAGTGCAGGAACTTTCAAATTGAGCTTGATGTCGAGCCAGGTATCGCGAGCGAAGGCGTTCTAGAGGCCGGGGGTACGAAGACTGTGTTCGGCAAAACGGTTCACGTTGATCGCCAAAGCTTCCCAGGGCGCACGTCTACGATCGGCGCGACGTGAGATAGCTCGCGCCGCTAGCCCCCGTAGCGCTCCGTCTTGATGATGGAGGCGTCCAAGCCCGCCAGCAGCGCGCTATCGGTTGCGATGTTGACGAATCCGTTAGACCCGCAGACGAACACTTGCGTCGGCTTTCCTGAAGCCTGGTTAGAATTTCTTGGACCATCATGCCGTCGATCCGTCGCGCAAAGTCCGATGCGCGAACCGGTTTCTCGCGCGTAATCGCGAGCGCCAGGACGAACGCCGGATCGCTGATTTCGATGCAATGAAGTTCTTCTGAGAAGAGAACGTCCTCGGCGGTTCGTGCGGACAGGAGCAACGCTGTCGGAACGGCTTGGGCCAATGCGCGGCGCTGCCGGATCATTGCCATCAACGGCACGAGGCCGGAGCCTCCCCGATCAACAGAACCGGATCTATGGCAGGCTCAGGCCAAAGGAAATGGCCACCGAGCGGACCGCGAACTTCGATTTCGTCACCAATCGCCGCGATGTCGTGAAAAAACGGCGAAACTTCGGCATCCGGCATGCGCTCGATAGCTATCTCGACGATCGGGGTCGAAACTGCCGATGACGCGATCGAGTAGCTGCGCATTGCACTGTAGCCGTCGGGCGCGGTCAGCCGGATATCGACGTGCTGACCTGCGGTGTGCGCGAACGGCTTGCTCAACCGAAGGAAGAAGCTCTTGATACTCGGTGTTTGCTGGATGATGTCGTCGATCACGCATGATTGCCACGAACGGACTTGCGCTTCGTTTTCAGTCATGGGTGTATCGTTGTTCGCGCCACGGATCGCCGTAGATGTGATAGCCGTGCAGCTCCCAAAAGCCGGCCTCGTCACGCGTCGTGAATTGCAGCGCATTCACCCATTTGGCGGATTTCCAGAAGTAAAGGTGCGGCACTAGAAGACGCGCCGGCCCCCATGATCGCGGGAAAGTGGCTTGCCCGCATAACTGAGGGCGACCATCGCTTTCCCGGAAAGCAGATCCGTCAGAGGGACGTTTGTCGAATAATTATCGTAGCAGTGCGCCAAGACGAAATCGGTAGGCCGATCAAGCTCTGCATCTGCAAGGATGTCTTCAATGAGTACACCCTCCCAAACGGTATCCAGTTTGGACCAAGAGGTGACGCAGTGAATATCCTTTGTCACCTGGGTCTTTGGTAGAGTGTTGAATTCGCCCCAATTCCACGTTTTGACGGGCTTCGGACCAATTTGACTGTGAATTTCCAGTCGGAGGGCTCTACCCTCGGCGTAGGGCCGGCCGACAGAACAGGGAAATCCTCCACCAGATGCTGACCTGGCGGAATCCGATCGGACTGGTCGCCTGAACCGCGACCGGTGAAACCTCTGGTGACCATAGTGACCCCTCTTGCTCGATACGGCAGACCGAAGCCGGCCTTCATTTCAGTACTCTGCGTAAAGCATTTGCCCGCACATCCGCCGAATAAGCCAATCGACTAAAAATCAGATACAGATGCTCTATCATCGTAAAAAATCGCGTATCGAACATAGCGTCAGGCCAGCATGATTCCCAATACCCAATGGCTATAGGGTAGATAACCCCAAGGCTGCGTACGCTGATCTGCGGTATGCGGAGCGGAAGTTGCAGGTTCGCTCTCAAACGGATGGGCAGCGTGCAAAGCTCAAGGCTCACCAGCGCATGGTTGCCCAGTTCGCGCTCGCCGGCAGCTTGAGTATATTAAGGACGAAATGTCGATCTGATCTATTCTGGCTTCAGGAAATAGGGAAAATAAGGTCGGACGTTCGCGCACCGTCGCGACGCGCGATCATCCACTAAGCTTCTGTATCGGGGTTGGAGGATCAGATGAACGAGATCGAACGACAAGCGCCTGAGCTGCGGGTGCAAAAATGGATTGGCAAAGATGGGGAAAGTATCGCGCCGTTCAAACTGTCAGATATCGGGCCCGGCCCGAAAATCTTGTTTGCCTTCCAGCATTGGTGCCAAGGTTGCCATTTGCATGGGTTTCCGACGCTACAAAAGTTGCATGCAGCGTTGAGCTCAAAAGACGTGGGGTTCGCAGTGATCCAGACCGTCTTCGAAGGAACGCATGAGAATACCTTCGAGAAGTTGCGCGTGAACCAGCTCAAGTATGAGCTTCCTATCGTTTTCGGTCACGACGAGCAACCGACCGGCTCGCCGTTTCCAACCTTCATGGAAGACTACCGCACACGAGGAACTCCGTGGTTTACGGTTATCGACGCTGGCGGTAGCATTGTTTTCTCGGACTTCCATCTCGACGCGGAGCGACTAGTGAAGCAACTTGAGCAAGGTTAATCGTTGGAAGGTGGGCAATCATCCTGATAGCCACCCATCCCCTGATGCCCACTACAGGCGTTGCGCGCTGTAACTCTGTTGATCAGCGTGCGAAAACCCGGATCCGGATAGGAGGAGCGTCAACGATTGAATCAATCCGTTGGGAGAGGGCGGCTCCGCTCCGTCAGCTCGGCAATAGATAACCCATTCTCGCCGAGCAACTCTCTGATCCGATCGACGATATGAGCCCCTAGCGCCGCTGTCTTGGTCCCCCCACAGATTCCCAAGATGCGAGTTCACACGCCGATACCTCGTGGTCAGCGCCGAAGTGCTTCTGTCGGTATGTCACCGCCGCCCTTCAATGATAAAGGCGCGGTAACGGGAACCGGCAAAGCGTTGAGCAGCGATGGTTTGGTAGGCGGGACTGTCATACCAGTCGCGAGCGGCCTGCATCGTCGGGAAACGCAAGATTACGGCCCCTTCGATGGGCGGCCCCTCCAAATGCTGGATCGCGCCATAAGCGGCGAGAAAGGTAACGTCGGCGTATAGGAAGTTCAAACGCCCTTTTCGGGCAGTCTGCTGGGTAGGCGGCGGTCGCGCAAGCCCCGTTTTGGGCACGGATCGGACGTCTGTGAGTGGGATTTCGGCATCGCGGGGCCACGCAGCGGCGTTGTCAGCAGCCATGCTTCGCTGATTCCCGACAGCGGGCCGAGCGCCGCCCTGCGGATCGTGGCCGCATCGGCTCGGATTCCGGTTTCGCCGTCGGCTGTGCAGCCGGCAGATCGTCACGCGGCTTGCACTGGCGGCGCGCGCGCTGCGGGCCTGTAGTGCGCTTCTTCCCGCGCGCCGTGCTTCTCGAAGTGGGCGAGGATGGCGCGGATGGCGGTGGGTTCCTCGATGCTGGCGACGATCCGCACGGTGCCACCGCAGTGGACGCAGGCGGTGACGTCGATGGAAAAGACCCGCTTGAGCCGTTGCGCCCAGCTCATCGCACGGCGCTTCTCCTCGGGGCTGCGCGGCGCGTCGTGGGCGCTGACGTCCACTGGCGCCGCATCGCCCGCAGGCCGCTTGCCGCGCCCCGAGGGCGTCAGCTGCGCACGCAGGTTTGCATTCGGGGCGAATACGCCGTGGAAGCGGGTGAGATGCGCGCGAGGTGGCGGGACCAGCGCCGCCAGCTTGGCGATGAAATCCACCGGATCCCATTCCACATGCGTGGTGCCATTGCGCCACGGGGTCTTGAGCTGGTAACGCACCCTGCCCTGGAGCGCTATCGACAGCCGCTTCTCGCTGATCGCCGGGCGCGTGATGTAGCGGCACAGCTTTTCCAGCTTGTGGCTTTCGTGTGCTTCGGCCGCCACGCCGGCATGCAGTGAGAAGCCGCCGACCTTGCCGGCTTCGCCCTCCAGCGAACCGGCGTCACCGGGCAGCGTTTGCAGCGTGACGACCTTGCAGCCAGCGTCGCGGCCGGTGGCGATGCGGTAGGTGATCGAACTCATCCGCAGCCCATCCATGCTGTCGTCGCCTGCAGCGCTGTCTGCCAGGAAGGCCGATTCGCCCTCCCCTTCGAGCCAGCCTTTGCGCGTCAGGTGCCGACACACCCGGTGCGCGATGGTAGCTGCCAGCTGGGTCAACTGCGCGGTGGTGGGCGCACGGGCGCGGTGCAGGCGCAGTTCGCGCCGCGGCAGCTCGGTGGCTTCCACGTACACGCCGTCGAGCCACAGCATGTGGAAGTGGATGTTCAGGTTCAGCGCGCTGCCGAAACGCTGGATCAGCGTCACCGCGCCGCACTGGGCGCTGGCGCGGTCGATGCCGGCTTGATCGGCCAACCAGCCGGCGATCACGCGCTGCACGATGCCCAGCACCGGGCCAATGGCTTCTGGCTTGCTGGCGAACAGGAAACGCAAGGGGTACGGAAAGCTCAGCACCCATTGCCGCACAGGCCGCGGGCCGAACACCTCCTCGACCAGGTGCCGCGCACTCTCGGCCATGCGTCGCGCGCCGCAACTCGGGCAGAACCCGCGCTTCTTGCAGGAGAAGGCCACCAGCCTCTCTGCACGGCAGTGCTCGCACACCACCCGCAGGAAGCCGTGCTCGAGTACGCCGCAACGCAGGTAGGCATCGAACGCCTCGCGGACATACCCGGGCAGCGAGCGGCCCTCCGCTTCGATCCGTGCAATGAAGTCCGGGTAGTGCGCCTCTACCAACGCGTACAGCAGCGTGCGCTCGGGCGCGTGGCGCGCGTACCGCGAACCGGTGTGGGCGGACGGCAGTGGCGCGCATCCCGCGGCTTGCCGCCGGGATGTGGCGAGGCGCGGCACGCAGCGCTCCGGTGCGGGGACGGCTGCTCAGTGTTGCGCCTGTGTTCGCACGTTCGTATCGGTGCGTTCTGATCTTCGCGTCAGACATTGCCGCGGCGCGGGCACAACAAAAAGCCCGGCATCGCTGCCGGGCTCCGGCCCCGTCCTTGGGGCCTTGATGTCGGGTCGTTGCCGGGATCGGACCGCGCTGGCGCGGTCCGGTTCCCTGACGACCGGGCCAACCGGATCAGAAATCCATGCCGCCCATGCCGCCCATACCGCCAGCACCCGGCATGGCCGGCTCTTCCTTCTTCGGCACTTCGGCCACGACCACTTCGGTCGTGATCGCAAGGCCGGCGACGGAAGCGGCGTGCTGCAGGGCCGAGCGGGTCACCTTGGTCGGGTCCAGGATGCCCATGGCGATCATGTCGCCGAACTCGCCGGTGGCGGCGTTGTAGCCGTAGCTGCCTTCGCCGGCCTTGACGTTGGCCACGATCACGCTCGGTTCTTCACCGGCGTTGGCCACGATGGCGCGCAGCGGGGCTTCCAGCGCACGGCGGGTGATGGCGATGCCCAGGTTCTGGTCTTCGTTGATGCCCTGCCAGGGCAGATCCGTGCACAGCACCTTGCCGTAGAAGAACAGCAAGGCCGCCAATGCCTGACGATGCGTGGAGACCGAAACCTTGCGCTCGTTCGCCAGCCAGGACAGAAATGCCTCGACTTCGCTGCTGCCCAAGGTTGCCGGGTGACGCACACCGTGGAAACGGATGAAGGCACGAACCCAGTGGACATAAGCCTGTTCGGTTGGTAAGCTGTAATGCAAGTAGCGTATGCGCTCACGCAACTGGTCCAGAACCTTGACCGAACGCAGCGGTGGTAACGGCGCAGTGGCGGTTTTCATGGCTTGTTATGACTGTTTTTTGTACAGTCTATGCCTCGGGCATCCAAGCAGCAAGCGCGTTACGCCGTGGGTCGATGTTTGATGTTATGGAGCAGCAACGATGTTACGCAGCAGGGCAGTCGACCCGCGTCCTTTGAGACAACTGAATAAGGTTTCAATTTCCCAGCGTAATGCATAATCCTGAATAGCATTGGCATTAAACTGAGGAGAAACGACGAGTAAAAGCTCTCCATTTTCTAACTGTAGTGCACTTATATATAGTTTCACCCGACCAACCAAAATCCGTCGTTTACGACATTCAATTTGACCAACTTTAAGATGGCGAAATAAATCACTAATTTTATGATTCTTTCCTAAATGATTGGTGACAATGAAGTTTTTTAACACGAATGCAGAAGTTGATGTCTTGTTCAATTAACCATGTAAACCACTGCTCACCGATAAACTCTCTGTCTGCGAACACATTCACAATACGGTCTTTACCAAAAATGGCTATAAAGCGTTGAATCAAAGCAATGCGCTCTTTCGTATCTGAATTTCCACGTTTATTAAGCAATGTCCAAAGGATAGGTATCGCTATTCCACGATAAACGATTGCGAGCATCAGGATATTAATATTTCGTTTTCCCCATTTCCAATTGGTTCTATCTAAAGTCAGTTGCACTTGGTCGAATGAAAACATATTGAAAATCAACTGAGAAATTTGACGATAATCAAAATACTGACCTGCAAAGAAGCGCTGCATACGTCGATAAAATGATTGTGGTAAGCACTTGATGGGCAAGGCTTTAGATGCAGAAGAAAGATTACATGTTTGCTTTAAAATGATCACAAGCATGATGAGCGTAAAGCACTTTAAATGTGACTTGTTCCATTTTAGAGATTTGTTTAAGATATGATATAACTCATTGAGATGTGTCATAGTATTCGTCGTTAGAAAACAATTATTGTGACATTATTTCAATGAGTTATCTATTTTTGTCGTGTACAGAGATCTATTTACTAGGCCTCGCATTTGCGGGGTTTTTAATGCTGAATAAAAGGAAAACTTGATGGAATTGCCCAATATTATTCAACAATTTATTGGAAACAGTGTTTTAGAGCCAAATAAAATTGGTCAGTCACCATCGGATGTTTATTCTTTTAATCGAAATAATGAAACTTTTTTCTTAAGCGATCTAGCACTTTATATACAGAGACCACATACAGTGTCTCTCGCGAAGCGAAAATGTTGAGTTGGCTCTCTGAGAAATTAAAGGTGCCTGAACTCATCATGACTTTTCAGGATGAGCAGTTTGAATTCATGATCACTAAAGCGATCAATGCAAAACCAATTTCAGCGCTTTTTTTAACAGACCAAGAATTACTTGCTATCTATAAGGAGGCACTCAATCTGTTAAATTCAATTGCTATTATTGATTGTCCATTTATTTCAAACATTGATCATCGGTTAAAAGAGTCAAAATTTTTTATTGATAACCAACTCCTTGACGATATAGATCAAGATGATTTTGACGCTGAATTATGGGAGAGCATAAAACTTACCTAAGTCTATGGAATGAGTTAACTGAGACTCGTGTTGAAGAAAGATTGGTTTTTTCTCATGGCGATATCACGGATAGTAATAATTTTATAGATAAATTCAATGAAATTTATTTTTTAGATCTTGGCCGTGCTGGGTTAGCAGATGAATTTGTAGATATATCCTTTGTTGAACGTTGCCTAAGAGAGGATGCATCGGAGGAAACTGCTAAAATATTTTTACAGCATTTAAAAAATGATAGACCTGACAAAAGGAATTATTTTTTAAAACTTGATGAATTGAATTGATTCCAAGCATTATCTAAAAATACTTAATTGTCTTTTTACGACGCTAAATTTTAAATAAATAAGTGAAGAGCGTTAGTGGAGCCATCGCTGTGCATTCCTCAAGAATAGAATGTGTCGGAAGGGTGGCGTCATTGGTGTTAGTCATCGCTTAGGATTTCTCAATCTGGCTTACACGGGCGCCTGTACCGATATCCCCGCGGATGGCGACGTATCGATGTTGAATTCCTCGCCAGACGAAGTGCAATGAGCTGCGGCTATAGGCTTGCGCAGCCTTAGATAGCCGGCCGTCGCAGGCGCGCCGGTTGGCCGGGATCTTCTTCTGCCCGTCAGGTGTCCGGTCGGAACTCCAGCACGAACGCTACGACCTTTTCGGCGGACATTTCGCACGGCTTCAACAATGTCCTGTCTGATGTAACGCGGAAGAGGTTGAAGCTGACAATGTCAGTCCCGTCCAACTCCCTGGCGAACAGACTGTTGCGACGTCCGTCCCCAGATCGCCGGACGATCAAGCTGAAACGCCGGCCTTCATAAGTCCCTTCTCTGTATCCCTCCGCAAGCTTCGCGAAAGCGGCATCGAACTCGGAATGCTCCATGTCATCCATCCTTATTGATAGAACAGAGGCGCGGCGGGTGCGAGACCGCCAGTGCCGGGTCGCGCTAAGGTGCCGGGCAGATTCCTGCAGCCGACGAGGCCCGGGGTGGGCAGGATAATTGAGATGTCGGCGCCCGCATGGCTATCAGCGAAGTCGTCCGTCCAGTCTGCTAGGCAACGTCCACGCCTTTCCAGAAAGCGATGTAATCCCGGATACCCTCGGCATCCGGAGTGGGGGCGGGATAGGTCCAAGCGGCGTTCACGTTGAGCGCGTCACCCGCGCGAACATGAAAGAAGCGCGCGGCGCCTTTGATCGGACAGACAGATGTGTGCGGGCTCATCTCAAGCAGGCTCAGGTCGACTCCTGACGGTGGGAAGTAGTGATTTCCCTCGACGATGACTGTTTCGTCGCTTGTGGCGATAGTAGTGTCTTTCCAGATGGCTGAGACCAACGGACTCTCCTTTTGTATTCATCAACCGGCGAAGGCTCGCGGGCTGGCTGCCCCAAGCCGCACCTCCTCAGGTGGCAGGCGGGTTGCGCCCGAGAAGTTTGTCGAGCTCGCCTCTGACATCGAGCGCGAATAGCTCATCGGAGCCACCGATAAGGGTGCCATTGATGAAGATCTGCGGCACGGAGCTTCGCCCCGACGCTTCCGCCATGGCCTGCCGGTGAGCCGGATCCGCCTCAATATCGAGCTCCTTCCATCGCACGCCCTTTTCCTTGAGGAGCGCCTTCGCTCGGCGGCAGAACGGGCACCAATTCGTGGTGTACAGCAATACATCAGTTGTCATATTGCATCTCCGGCAGTTGCACGCGGATCGCTGTCATGGCGTTGATCTCCAATTCGCGGCGTTCAAAGATGGCGACTGCACCTTGGCCGACATCGGAGCAGATGCTGACGATTGGCCGCTATCCAGGCGACATGGCCCAAAGTGCTTTCACCGCCAGGCAGAGGCCGCACGCGCCTCCTGTAGCGCCGAGCCGATGCTCTAAGGTAACCGAGCCTCGATTGGGACGGAAGCGGTCCCGCTCGAATCGCCCATCATGCTGGTCGAGCATATCAGGACGACGGATAGTGCAGGAACTTTCAAATTGAGCTTGATGTCGAGCCAGGTATCGCGAGCGAAGGCGTTCTAGAGGCCGGGGGGTACGAAGACTGTGTTCGGCAAAACGGTTCACGTTGATCGCCAAAGCTTCCCAGGGCGCACGTCTACGATCGGCGCGACGTGAGATAGCTCGCGCCGCTAGCCCCCGTAGCGCTCCGTCTTGATGATGGAGGCGTCCAAGCCCGCCAGCAGCGCGCTATCGGTTGCGATGTTGACGAATCCGTTAGACCCGCAGACGAACACTTGCGTCGGCTTTCCCTGAAGCCTGGTTAGAATTTCTTGGACCATCATGCCGTCGATCCGTCGCGCAAAGTCCGATGCGCGAACCGGTTTCTCGCGCGTAATCGCGAGCGCCAGGACGAACGCCGGATCGCTGATTTCGATGCAATGAAGTTCTTCTGAGAAGAGAACGTCCTCGGCGGTTCGTGCGGACAGGAGCAACGCTGTCGGAACGGCTTGGGCCAATGCGCGGCGCTGCCGGATCATTGCCATCAACGGCACGAGGCCGGAGCCTCCCCCGATCAACAGAACCGGATCTATGGCAGGCTCAGGCCAAAGGAAATGGCCACCGAGCGGACCGCGAACTTCGATTTCGTCACCAATCGCCGCGATGTCGTGAAAAAACGGCGAAACTTCGGCATCCGGCATGCGCTCGATAGCTATCTCGACGATCGGGGTCGAAACTGCCGATGACGCGATCGAGTAGCTGCGCATTGCACTGTAGCCGTCGGGCGCGGTCAGCCGGATATCGACGTGCTGACCTGCGGTGTGCGCGAACGGCTTGCTCAACCGAAGGAAGAAGCTCTTGATACTCGGTGTTTGCTGGATGATGTCGTCGATCACGCATGATTGCCACGAACGGACTTGCGCTTCGTTTTCAGTCATGGGTGTATCGTTGTTCGCGCCACGGATCGCCGTAGATGTGATAGCCGTGCAGCTCCCAAAAGCCGGCCTCGTCACGCGTCGTGAATTGCAGCGCATTCACCCATTTGGCGGATTTCCAGAAGTAAAGGTGCGGCACTAGAAGACGCGCCGGCCCCCCATGATCGCGGGAAAGTGGCTTGCCCGCATAACTGAGGGCGACCATCGCTTTCCCGGAAAGCAGATCCGTCAGAGGGACGTTTGTCGAATAATTATCGTAGCAGTGCGCCAAGACGAAATCGGTAGGCCGATCAAGCTCTGCATCTGCAAGGATGTCTTCAATGAGTACACCCTCCCAAACGGTATCCAGTTTGGACCAAGAGGTGACGCAGTGAATATCCTTTGTCACCTGGGTCTTTGGTAGAGTGTTGAATTCGCCCCAATTCCACGTTTTGACGGGCTTCGGACCAATTTTGACTGTGAATTTCCAGTCGGAGGGCTCTACCCTCGGCGTAGGGCCGGCCGACAGAACAGGGAAATCCTCCACCAGATGCTGACCTGGCGGAATCCGATCGGACTGGTCGCCTGAACCGCGACCGGTGAAACCTCTGGTGACCATAGTGACCCCTCTTGCTCGATACGGCAGACCGAAGCCGGCCTTCATTTCAGTACTCTGCGTAAAGCATTTGCCCGCACATCCGCCGAATAAGCCAATCGACTAAAAATCAGATACAGATGCTCTATCATCGTAAAAAATCGCGTATCGAACATAGCGTCAGGCCAGCATGATTCCCAATACCCAATGGCTATAGGGTAGATAACCCCAAGGCTGCGTACGCTGATCTGCGGTATGCGGAGCGGAAGTTGCAGGTTCGCTCTCAAACGGATGGGCAGCGTGCAAAGCTCAAGGCTCACCAGCGCATGGTTGCCCAGTTCGCGCTCGCCGGCAGCTTGAGTATATTAAGGACGAAATGTCGATCTGATCTATTCTGGCTTCAGGAAATAGGGAAAATAAGGTCGGACGTTCGCGCACCGTCGCGACGCGCGATCATCCACTAAGCTTCTGTATCGGGGTTGGAGGATCAGATGAACGAGATCGAACGACAAGCGCCTGAGCTGCGGGTGCAAAAATGGATTGGCAAAGATGGGGAAAGTATCGCGCCGTTCAAACTGTCAGATATCGGGCCCGGCCCGAAAATCTTGTTTGCCTTCCAGCATTGGTGCCAAGGTTGCCATTTGCATGGGTTTCCGACGCTACAAAAGTTGCATGCAGCGTTGAGCTCAAAAGACGTGGGGTTCGCAGTGATCCAGACCGTCTTCGAAGGAACGCATGAGAATACCTTCGAGAAGTTGCGCGTGAACCAGCTCAAGTATGAGCTTCCTATCGTTTTCGGTCACGACGAGCAACCGACCGGCTCGCCGTTTCCAACCTTCATGGAAGACTACCGCACACGAGGAACTCCGTGGTTTACGGTTATCGACGCTGGCGGTAGCATTGTTTTCTCGGACTTCCATCTCGACGCGGAGCGACTAGTGAAGCAACTTGAGCAAGGTTAATCGTTGGAAGGTGGGCAATCATCCTGATAGCCACCCATCCCCTGATGCCCACTACAGGCGTTGCGCGCTGTAACTCTGTTGATCAGCGTGCGAAAACCCGGATCCGGATAGGAGGAGCGTCAACGATTGAATCAATCCGTTGGGAGAGGGCGGCTCCGCTCCGTCAGCTCGGCAATAGATAACCCATTCTCGCCGAGCAACTCTCTGATCCGATCGACGATATGAGCCCCTAGCGCCGCTGTCTTGGTCCCCCCACAGATTCCCAAGATGCGAGTTCACACGCCGATACCTCGTGGTCAGCGCCGAAGTGCTTCTGTCGGTATGTCACCGCCGCCCTTCAATGATAAAGGCGCGGTAACGGGAACCGGCAAAGCGTTGAGCAGCGATGGTTTGGTAGGCGGGACTGTCATACCAGTCGCGAGCGGCCTGCATCGTCGGGAAACGCAAGATTACGGCCCCTTCGATGGGCGGCCCCTCCAAATGCTGGATCGCGCCATAAGCGGCGAGAAAGGTAACGTCGGCGTATAGGAAGTTCAAACGCCCTTTTCGGGCAGTCTGCTGGGTAGGCGGCGGTCGCGCAAGCCCCGTTTTGGGCACGGATCGGACGTCTGTGAGTGGGATTTCGGCATCGCGGGGCCACGCAGCGGCGTTGTCAGCAGCCATGCTTCGCTGATTCCCGACAGCGGGCCGAGCGCCGCCCTGCGGATCGTGGCCGCATCGGCTCGGATTCCGGTTTCGCCGTCGGCTGTGCAGCCGGCAGATCGTCACGCGGCTTGCACTGGCGGCGCGCGCGCTGCGGGCCTGTAGTGCGCTTCTTCCCGCGCGCCGTGCTTCTCGAAGTGGGCGAGGATGGCGCGGATGGCGGTGGGTTCCTCGATGCTGGCGACGATCCGCACGGTGCCACCGCAGTGGACGCAGGCGGTGACGTCGATGGAAAAGACCCGCTTGAGCCGTTGCGCCCAGCTCATCGCACGGCGCTTCTCCTCGGGGCTGCGCGGCGCGTCGTGGGCGCTGACGTCCACTGGCGCCGCATCGCCCGCAGGCCGCTTGCCGCGCCCCGAGGGCGTCAGCTGCGCACGCAGGTTTGCATTCGGGGCGAATACGCCGTGGAAGCGGGTGAGATGCGCGCGAGGTGGCGGGACCAGCGCCGCCAGCTTGGCGATGAAATCCACCGGATCCCATTCCACATGCGTGGTGCCATTGCGCCACGGGGTCTTGAGCTGGTAACGCACCCTGCCCTGGAGCGCTATCGACAGCCGCTTCTCGCTGATCGCCGGGCGCGTGATGTAGCGGCACAGCTTTTCCAGCTTGTGGCTTTCGTGTGCTTCGGCCGCCACGCCGGCATGCAGTGAGAAGCCGCCGACCTTGCCGGCTTCGCCCTCCAGCGAACCGGCGTCACCGGGCAGCGTTTGCAGCGTGACGACCTTGCAGCCAGCGTCGCGGCCGGTGGCGATGCGGTAGGTGATCGAACTCATCCGCAGCCCATCCATGCTGTCGTCGCCTGCAGCGCTGTCTGCCAGGAAGGCCGATTCGCCCTCCCCTTCGAGCCAGCCTTTGCGCGTCAGGTGCCGACACACCCGGTGCGCGATGGTAGCTGCCAGCTGGGTCAACTGCGCGGTGGTGGGCGCACGGGCGCGGTGCAGGCGCAGTTCGCGCCGCGGCAGCTCGGTGGCTTCCACGTACACGCCGTCGAGCCACAGCATGTGGAAGTGGATGTTCAGGTTCAGCGCGCTGCCGAAACGCTGGATCAGCGTCACCGCGCCGCACTGGGCGCTGGCGCGGTCGATGCCGGCTTGATCGGCCAACCAGCCGGCGATCACGCGCTGCACGATGCCCAGCACCGGGCCAATGGCTTCTGGCTTGCTGGCGAACAGGAAACGCAAGGGGTACGGAAAGCTCAGCACCCATTGCCGCACAGGCCGCGGGCCGAACACCTCCTCGACCAGGTGCCGCGCACTCTCGGCCATGCGTCGCGCGCCGCAACTCGGGCAGAACCCGCGCTTCTTGCAGGAGAAGGCCACCAGCCTCTCTGCACGGCAGTGCTCGCACACCACCCGCAGGAAGCCGTGCTCGAGTACGCCGCAACGCAGGTAGGCATCGAACGCCTCGCGGACATACCCGGGCAGCGAGCGGCCCTCCGCTTCGATCCGTGCAATGAAGTCCGGGTAGTGCGCCTCTACCAACGCGTACAGCAGCGTGCGCTCGGGCGCGTGGCGCGCGTACCGCGAACCGGTGTGGGCGGACGGCAGTGGCGCGCATCCCGCGGCTTGCCGCCGGGATGTGGCGAGGCGCGGCACGCAGCGCTCCGGTGCGGGGACGGCTGCTCAGTGTTGCGCCTGTGTTCGCACGTTCGTATCGGTGCGTTCTGATCTTCGCGTCAGACATTGCCGCGGCGCGGGCACAACAAAAAGCCCGGCATCGCTGCCGGGCTCCGGCCCCGTCCTTGGGGCCTTGATGTCGGGTCGTTGCCGGGATCGGACCGCGCTGGCGCGGTCCGGTTCCCTGACGACCGGGCCAACCGGATCAGAAATCCATGCCGCCCATGCCGCCCATACCGCCAGCACCCGGCATGGCCGGCTCTTCCTTCTTCGGCACTTCGGCCACGACCACTTCGGTCGTGATCGCAAGGCCGGCGACGGAAGCGGCGTGCTGCAGGGCCGAGCGGGTCACCTTGGTCGGGTCCAGGATGCCCATGGCGATCATGTCGCCGAACTCGCCGGTGGCGGCGTTGTAGCCGTAGCTGCCTTCGCCGGCCTTGACGTTGGCCACGATCACGCTCGGTTCTTCACCGGCGTTGGCCACGATGGCGCGCAGCGGGGCTTCCAGCGCACGGCGGGTGATGGCGATGCCCAGGTTCTGGTCTTCGTTGATGCCCTGCCAGGGCAGATCCGTGCACAGCACCTTGCCGTAGAAGAACAGCAAGGCCGCCAATGCCTGACGATGCGTGGAGACCGAAACCTTGCGCTCGTTCGCCAGCCAGGACAGAAATGCCTCGACTTCGCTGCTGCCCAAGGTTGCCGGGTGACGCACACCGTGGAAACGGATGAAGGCACGAACCCAGTGGACATAAGCCTGTTCGGTTCGTAAGCTGTAATGCAAGTAGCGTATGCGCTCACGCAACTGGTCCAGAACCTTGACCGAACGCAGCGGTGGTAACGGCGCAGTGGCGGTTTTCATGGCTTGTTATGACTGTTTTTTTGTACAGTCTATGCCTCGGGCATCCAAGCAGCAAGCGCGTTACGCCGTGGGTCGATGTTTGATGTTATGGAGCAGCAACGATGTTACGCAGCAGGGTGACGGTGTTCGGCATTCTGAATCTCACCGAGGACTCCTTCTTCGATGAGAGCCGGCGGCTAGACCCCGCCGGCGCTGTCACCGCGGCGATCGAAATGCTGCGAGTCGGATCAGACGTCGTGGATGTCGGACCGGCCGCCAGCCATCCGGACGCGAGGCCTGTATCGCCGGCCGATGAGATCAGACGTATTGCGCCGCTCTTAGACGCCCTGTCCGATCAGATGCACCGTGTTTCAATCGACAGCTTCCAACCGGAAACCCAGCGCTATGCGCTCAAGCGCGGCGTGGGCTACCTGAACGATATCCAAGGATTTCCTGACCCTGCGCTCTATCCCGATATTGCTGAGGCGGACTGCAGGCTGGTGGTTATGCACTCAGCGCAGCGGGATGGCATCGCCACCCGCACCGGTCACCTTCGACCCGAAGACGCGCTCGACGAGATTGTGCGGTTCTTCGAGGCGCGGGTTTCCGCCTTGCGACGGAGCGGGGTCGCTGCCGACCGGCTCATCCTCGATCCGGGGATGGGATTTTTCTTGAGCCCCGCACCGGAAACATCGCTGCACGTGCTGTCGAACCTTCAAAAGCTGAAGTCGGCGTTGGGGCTTCCGCTATTGGTCTCGGTGTCGCGGAAATCCTTCTTGGGCGCCACCGTTGGCCTTCCTGTAAAGGATCTGGGTCCAGCGAGCCTTGCGGCGGAACTTCACGCGATCGGCAATGGCGCTGACTACGTCCGCACCCACGCGCCTGGAGATCTGCGAAGCGCAATCACCTTCTCGGAAACCCTCGCGAAATTTCGCAGTCGCGACGCCAGAGACCGAGGGTTAGATCATGCCTAGCATTCACCTTCCGGCCGCCCGCTAGCGGACCCTGGTCAGGTTCCGCGAAGGTGGGCGCAGACATGCTGGGCTCGTCAGGATCAAACTGCACTATGAGGCGGCGGTTCATACCGCGCCAGGGGAGCGAATGGACAGCGAGGAGCCTCCGAACGTTCGGGTCGCCTGCTCGGGTGATATCGACGAGGTTGTGCGGCTGATGCACGACGCTGCGGCGTGGATGTCCGCCAAGGGAACGCCCGCCTGGGACGTCGCGCGGATCGACCGGACATTCGCGGAGACCTTCGTCCTGAGATCCGAGCTCCTAGTCGCGAGTTGCAGCGACGGCATCGTCGGCTGTTGCACCTTGTCGGCCGAGGATCCCGAGTTCTGGCCCGACGCCCTCAAGGGGGAGGCCGCATATCTGCACAAGCTCGCGGTGCGACGGACACATGCGGGCCGGGGTGTCAGCTCCGCGCTGATCGAGGCTTGCCGCCATGCCGCGCGAACGCAGGGGTGCGCCAAGCTGCGGCTCGACTGCCACCCGAACCTGCGTGGCCTATACGAGCGGCTCGGATTCACCCACGTCGACACTTTCAATCCCGGCTGGGATCCAACCTTCATCGCAGAACGCCTAGAACTCGAAATCTAACGTCCGTTCGGGCATCGAGGTCCATGTCGGGGTGGGACGGGCCCGTGGCTTCAAGATCACTTGCAGTCCGACCGCGATGTCTTGGTTGCGCGAGAGGTTGTCGATATCCTCCACTTCCATCATCAACCCTGGATAATGCCGCCGCCGTCATCGCCGCCGACGCCCGTGCCGGGCTTTTCGGGCCTGTCAGGCTTGCTCGGCCTTCAGCCTGCCTGGGCGAGATCTCCGGCGGACGGATTAACGGCGGAGCTTCGCCGCCTTTCGTGCGTGTGAAGGCCGAAGATAGTTCTCTCAAAAACATCCGTTTATGAGAGATACCAAATGTCATTTTCAGAAGACGACTGCACCAGTTGATTGGGCGTAATGGCTGTTGTGCAGCCAGCTCCTGACAGTTCAATATCAGAAGTGATCTGCACCAATCTCGACTATGCTCAATACTCGTGTGGGCTCTGTTGCAAAAATCGTGAAGCTTGAGCATGCTTGGCGGAGATTGGACGGACGGAACGATGACGGATTTCAAGTGGCGCCATTTCCAGGGTGATGTGATCCTGTGGGCGGTGCGCTGGTATTGTCGCTATCCGATCAGCTATCGCGACCTTGAGGAAATGCTGGCGGAACGCGGCATTTCGGTCGACCATACGACGATCTATCGCTGGGTCCAGTGCTACGCCCCGGAGATGGAGAAGCGGCTGCGCTGGTTCTGGCGGCGTGGCTTTGATCCGAGCTGGCGCCTGGATGAAACCTACGTCAAGGTGCGGGGCAAGTGGACCTACCTGTACCGGGCAGTCGACAAGCGGGGCGACACGATCGATTTCTACCTGTCGCCGACCCGCAGCGCCAAGGCAGCGAAGCGGTTCCTGGGCAAGGCCCTGCGAGGCCTGAAGCACTGGGAAAAGCCTGCCACGCTCAATACCGACAAAGCGCCGAGCTATGGTGCAGCGATCACCGATTGAAGCGCGAAGGAAAGCTGGACCGGGAGACGGCCCACCGGCAGGTGAAGTATCTCAATAACGTGATCGAGGCCGATCACGGAAAGCTCAAGATACTGATCAAGCCGGTGCGCGGTTTCAAATCGATCCCCACGGCCTATGCCACGATCAAGGGATTCGAAGTCATGCGAGCCCTGCGCAAAGGACAGGCTCGCCCCTGGTGCCTGCAGCCCGGCATCAGGGGCGAGGTGCGCCTTGTGGAGAGAGCTTTGGCATTGGGCCCTCGGCGCTGACGGAGGCCATGGGCATGCTCAACCACCATTTCGCAGCAGCCGCCTGATCGGCGCAGAGCGACAGCCTACCTCTGACTGCCGCCAATCTTTGCAACAGAGCCATAAAGAGGGTTCCGCCCATAGCGGCCGCGAATGACAATCGGGAACTTCCGTTACCGCCGCCACAAATGCCACGTCTAGCCGCCCTTCACGAACTCGAGAGATTGCTTCCCGCGCGCGGCCATCAAAAAATTCTATTTCGATATCTGGCCACCCTCGACGATAGGAATACAATAGCTCTGAAAGGAAACCTGCCGATATGGGTGTGGGGACAGCAATTCTGATCCTTCCAGCTTTGCCACTCTGGATCATAGCCGCTGTCTTTACCGCATGATCGATTTGCTCAATTCCGACCGCAACACGTGCGACAAAGTTTTTTCCAGCTTCCGTAAGCCGAACGCCTCGGGTGTTGCGCTCAAATATCGTGATGCCGAGTTCTTCCTCCAATGCCCGAACTCGTGCGCTAACGCTCGACTGACTAATTCCCAACGAAGCAGCGGCATGGCGAAAATTCAAATGCTCAGCAACGGCAATCGCATGCAAAAGTGCGGCCAACGGCACCCGATGGCCTAGCCGAGGATACGGAAAACGTTTGTCACATCTCTCGTCATATGAACGCCTTCTCATGATCGGCGCTCCCGAAATCCTCGATTAATCGCAAGCATCAAGTGTGATGAATTGCGATGGACGCTCATACCTTCAACTCCAAATGATCTTGGCAGCCATCAACCAACCTCACCCCACTACGGTATTTATGCTGAGACCGTAGAGATGATCGGCAAGAATGGGAGGCATCAGCGCCTCCCAAAGGTTAGCTGTGTTCTATGGCTCGCAGTGGGCGGGAATGCTGGGTTTGTCCGACCGGACCGGCGCGATGCCGCTGGCAATGGTTGCGGCAGCAATCAACCCTATCACCGCCAATCCGCTGCTCAGTAGATAGGGATCTGCCCCAACCATGGACGGCGAGAAACCGACTCCAATGTACAGGGCAACGCCAGCAGAGCCGCCGAGTTGGTCAGCCGCGCGTTGAACGCCAGATGCCACTCCGGCATTGTCGTCGGTGACGCCAGTTACCGCTACATATTGCAGTCCGATGAGACCAAAGCCCATCCCCAACGCTATCAACAACATTGCAGGCACTAATGCCGATACGGGCGCATCGACTTGGTCAGCCAACGCTATCAAGATCAACCCAAGCGCTGCAAAGCTAATCCCAGTGAGAGAGCAATTGCGTGCCCCCCACCGCCCTAGCAACCGAGGAACTACCAGCACTGCAATGACCAGGCATGCCGCCAACGGCACGAGCATCAGGCCTGCCTGCAACGCAGATAATCTAAGCCGATCTTGCAGGTGAAACGTGAGAAGCAGAAAAGAGGTCGATAAGGCCGCACTCAAGAGAGCGGTGGCGAGATTGGCGCGCGTTCTTGACCGATTACGAAAAAAGGAAAGTGGGATCAGGGGATTGCGGGTGTGCATTTCAACTAGAACAAACAGCGCTACCGATACCGAAGCTCCGATAAATGCAAGGAATGGCAACCACCCGATGTTTCTTCCCTTCCCAATTTCAACAATGCCATAGGAAAATAGGAGTGGAGCACAGGTCAGCAGTATAGATCCGAAAACGTCGAGGGGCTTACGCTCTCGAGGCTTATCACGCGGCAATAGTGCTGCCGTGGTCACGAGAACGAACAAGACAATTGGAACCGCAATCAGGAATATCCATCGCCACCCGAGAAACTCGACGATGATGCCAGACAGGAGAAAACCTAAGACTAGACCGCAACTGGCCACAGCCGCCCATATGCTCAGGGCGCGTGAGCGAGAAGGACCTTCGGGGAAGAGTAGCACAATCATTGCCATAGCGGCCGGAAGGGCCAACGCTTCCCCGACCCCCTGGAATATCCGAGCAATTACAAGAACTAAGAACGATTCTGCCAAACCCGCTGCAAGTGAAGCTACGCCGAAAACAATCGTTCCAATGATAAGAAGATTGCGACGCCCGAAGGCATCGCCTAGACGCCCGCCGAGCATAAGCAGGCCGCCGCCCGTAATAGTATAGGCGATAACGATCCATGGTAGCGTGTTCTGGTCAATCTCAAACGAGTGACCGATTGAAGGTAGCGCGATATTGACGATAGTCACATCGACGGCGATTAGAAATTGCAATGCCGACAGGCAGATAAGCACCACCCATGGACGCACTGCCGATGCGCGATTAGACCGCGCGACAGGAATGTATGGAAACATAGAAAAAGTCCGCTGCTGAAGTAACAACAACGACGAAGCAATGCATGCCGCGCCGAGCTAACTAACAGCGACGAAACGTGAAGAGTGCCTAAGAACGTTCCGCCGCTAGCGGAGCGTTCTAGTCACTGCGGAAGCTGCGGCGGCTGCCGCCGATTCAGAATCAAGACTAATCATGCCTTCGAAGCTGCCATCGCAGCTTCAGTATGTCAATCGGAACGGTTGGCAGTCTGGTGATGCATGCTGCGTAATGGTTCGTTCTACGAATAAAGTCGCTTGGAAGAGCCAAGTGCAGCAGGCTCGTAACGTTCCGCCCGCCTTAAGGATGACACCCTGCCGCAATGTCCTTCTAGCTCGATTAAGTTAGGGTGCCGCCAGCACCTCTACGCAAATGCGGCACGCTACAGGCCGCCGACCACCCTCCATGGTTCGTTTAATTCCGGGGCTCTGAACGCCCCGGAATCGACCAGAACCAAGGAGGATTCCATGTGCGCAGAGTGCCGCCACGCCCGCAAAGGGCGACCGCGACAATCGATCCCCGAGCCACTTCCCGACGATCTCTTCGACTACGCGGACGATCCCGCGCCGGAGGGCCGGGCGCAAGCCGGCGACGCGCCGCTTCTTACACCGAATGGGCAGAGGATGCGTGTTACTGATGATTGGCCCGAGGATATTCCCATCACCGAGGCCGAGATTGACGTGTTCGAGCGTTGGTTCGGCGATGTGTTCGACGACCTTCTGAACCCGAGAAAGCCGGATGATGGCTTGCAATTCCTATCACAAACTGATAGGAAAAAGGCGTGAGCGCGGATCGTGATCCGGGCCTCGACACGCTTCTGGACCTCGACGGACAGATGCTCTTTGTCGATCCCGAAGGCGGCTATTGGGTGAAGTTTGTCGTCACCCGCGTTCCGGCCTCGCCGGAAAAGCCGCACGGCCTAGATTATTCGCTCACGCTTCACGGGCCTTCGGGCGAACGGCTGGTCGGCTTCGATAACGCCCATCCGGTCGGCCGAGGCAGGCGGGGCGAGCCGATGGACCATAGGCATCGTCTCCAGACCGTGAAGCCCTACGCCTACGAGGATGCGGCCACGCTGTTGGCCGACTTCTGGCAGGCGGCAGACGCGGTTTTGAAGGAGCGAGGTGCCCTATGACCACATTGAAGGTCGGGATTGCCGACTATGAAGAAATGAAGGCCCGCACCATGCGGATTGCCAAGGGCGAGGAAAAGCCCGCGCCCGGCGACCCGAAGGTGTGGTTCACCTCCACCGAATCCTTCGCCAAGGTGCTGTCGGCCGGGAACCGCGAGTTGCTTCGCGTCATCGCGGAGAAGGCCCCGGCGTCACTGGAGGAACTGGCGGAAATCACCGGCCGGGCCGGCTCCAATCTGTCACGCACCCTGAAAACCATGGAGAGCTACGGCCTTGTGCGGTTTGAGCCGGGCCACGGCCGCAAGCTCGCGCCCAAGGTGGTGCATGACCGCGTGGAGCTGGCGTTGCCCCTGATAGACCGCGCCAAGCCGAGGAAGGCTATAGGAGATCGGCCATGAACATGCACAGCTCAACCTTTACCGCCCGCGCCGCGCTTTACCTGCGCGTCTCGACTGCCCGACAGGCCGAGCATGACATTTCCATTCCCGACCAGAAGCGGCAGGGCGAAGCCTATTGCGCGCAACGCGGCTACCAGCTCGTTGAAACCTATGTCGAGCCGGGCGCAACCGCCACCAACGACAAGCGCCCCGAGTTCCAGCGCATGATCGAAGCGGGCACGTCGAAGCCTGCCCCCTTCGATATTGTTGTGGTACATAGCTTCTCGCGCTTCTTCCGCGATCACTTCGAGATGGAGTTCTACGTTCGCAAGCTCGCGAAGAACGGCGTCAAGCTGGTGTCCATCACGCAGGAGATGGGCGATGATCCCATGCACCAGATGATGCGGCAGATCATGGCGCTGTTCGACGAGTATCAGTCCAAGGAGAACGCCAAGCACGTCCTGCGCGCCATGAACGAGAACGCCCGGCAGGGCTTCTGGAACGGCGCGCGACCTCCTATCGGCTATCGCATCGTTGCGGCCGAGCAGCGCGGATCGAAGATCAAGAAGAAACTGGAGATCGACCCGCTGCACGCCGACACCGTGCGGCTGATCTATCGGCTGTTTCTTGAAGGCGACGGCACGCGCGGCGCGATGGGCGTCAAGGCTATCGCCACCTATCTCAACGAGCGCCGTTTCTTCACCCGCGACGGCGGACGCTGGGGGCTGGCGCAAATCCACGCCATCCTGACCCGCACCACCTATATCGGCGAGCACAGGTTTAACACCCGCTCGCACAAGGACCGGGAGAAGAAGCCGGAGAGCGAGGTCGCCATCATGGCGGTGCCGCCCCTGATCGAGCGCAAGCTATACGATGCGGTGCAAGCCCGCCTCAAATCCCGCAATCCCATGGTGACGCCCGCGCGCATCTCCAGCGGCCCGACGCTGCTGACCGGCATTTGCTTCTGCGCCAAGTGCGGAGGTGCGATGACGTTGCGCACCGGCCAAGGCAGCACGGGAGCGACATACCGCTATTACACCTGCTCGACCAAGGCGCGGCAGGGCAAGACCGGCTGCAAGGGCCGCACGATCCCGATGGCCAAGCTGGACCATCTTGTCGCCGATCATATCGGGGATCGGCTGCTCCAGCCCAAGCGACTGGAAACTGTCCTCGCCAGCGTCATCGACCGGCGGCAGGAGCGCGCCGAGCGCCGCCGCGAGCATCTTGCCGAGCTTCACAGGCGAATCACGGAAGCCGACCAGCGGCTCGGCCGTCTCTTTGACGCTATCGAAGCGGGAATGGTGGACAAGGACGACGCCATAGCGAAAGAGCGCATGGCGAGCCTCAAGGCGTTGCGGGATCAGGCAACGGCCGATGCCGAGCGCACGCAGCTCGCCCTCGACAGTTCAGGCAATCAGGGCGTCACCCCTGACATGCTCAAGGGGTTCGCCCGTAAGGCCCGTGAACGCATAAGGCTCGACGATGGCGGCTACCGCCGCGACCACCTGCGCGCGCTAGCGCAACGCGTCGAGGTTGCTGACGACGAGGTGCGCATCATTGGATCGAAGTCGGAATTGCTGCGAACGCTGGTCGCCGCTTCCAGCGTAGAAACGGCGGCGTTCGGCGTTCAGAGTTCTGTACTGAAATGGCGCACCACGATGGCATCGAAACCGACAGCCGCACGCTGACGCTCGACAACGTGCCGCGTGCGCTCGCCAACTTCGATACCCGCGGCTTCATCAAGCTGGTCATCGAGGAACGCAGCGGACGGCTGATTGGCGTACAGGTGGTGGCCCCGGAAGCGGGCGAACTGATCCAGACGGCTGTTCTCGCCATTCGCAACCGCATGACGGTGCAGGAACTAGCCGACCAGTTGTTCCCCTACCTAACGATGGTCGAGGGCTTGAAGCTCGCGGCGCAGACCTTCAGCAAGGACGTGAAGCAACTGTCCTGCTGCGCCGGATAAGGAAAAGGAGGTGTTCGATGAACGCCTACACAGTGTCCCGACTGGCCCTTGAGGCCGGGGTGAGCGTGCATATCGTGCGCGACTACCTGCTGCGCGGATTGCTGCGGCCAGTCGCCTGCACCACGGGCGGCTACGGCTTGTTCGATGACGCCGCCTTGCAGCGGCTGTGCTTTGTGCGGGCCGCTTTTGAGGCGGGCATCGGCCTGGACGCATTGGCGCGGTTGTGCCGGGCGCTGGATGCGGCGGACTGCGATGAAACAGCCGCACAGCTTGCCGTGCTGAGTCAGTTCGTCGAACGCCGACGCGAAGCGTTGGCCGATCTGGAAGTGCAGTTGGCCGCGATGCCGACCGCGCCGGCCCAGCAAGCGGAGAGTCTGCCATGAACAGCCCCGAGCGCTTGCCGACCGAGACACACAAGCCGTTCACCGGCTACCTGTGGGGTGCGCTGGCGGTGCTCACCTGTCCCTGTCATTTGCCGATTCTCGCCATTGTGCTGGCCGGCACGACGGCCGGCGCGTTCATCGGCGAGCACTGGGGTATTGCAGCCCTCACGCTGACCGGCTTGTTTGTCCTGTCTGTGACGCGGCTGCTGCGGGCCTTCAGAGGTCGATCATGAGCGCTTCCCAGCCAATTGAATGGACAGTGGCGCAACTGGCGCAGGCGGTCGAGCGCGGGTAGCTTGAGCTGCACTACCAGCCGATTGTCGATTTGCGCAGTGAGCAGATTGTCGGGGTCGTTTGCGGGAGAGGGCGAAATCCTACGCTAAGGCTTTGGCCAACGATATTCTCCGGTAAGATTGATGTGTTCCCAGGGGATAGGAGAAGTCGCTTGATATCTAGTATGACGTCTGTCGCACCTGCTTGATCGCGGCCGCGATAGCTAGATCGCGTTGCTCCTCTTCTCCATCCGCGTTCCAAGCTGCGGAAAGGCACCCATAAGCGTACGCCTGGTCGAGCAGGCGACGCGGATCGACGTCCAGCGCACGAGAGAATGCGTCCGCCATCTGTGCAATGCGTCTAGGATCGAGACAAAGGTCGTCTCTGTCAGCCGGATCGTAGAACATATTGGCGGCGCCAAAGCCCACTTCACCGACCAGACCGACGGGATCTATCACCAGCCAGCCGCGACTGGAGAACATGATGTTTTCATGATGCAGATCGCCATGTAGCCCACGCAGTTCCGAGGCATTGCTCATCATTTGATCGGCTATAATCGCCGCGTGGACGTAGTCAGTTTGACAACCTGCGTTTTGATCATCGCGCGCCCGCTGAAACAAAGCTGCAAAGCGATCCCGGATCGGGAGAAGGGCAGAAGGCAGGGGTTCCTCAGATGCGGCATACAGCTTCGCCATTAGTTCCGCTGCAATTTCGGTCGCCTGGTAGTCGCCGTGCTCGGCAACGATGTGAGAGAGCATTCGCTCCCCGGCATATTCGAGCAACATCAGATTGTTCTCACGACCGAGCAACCGGACTGCTCCCCTCCCATTGCGCCATACCAGATAGTCGGCCCCGCGCAGTTCATCAGCAATGTCTTCTATAGGTTTCAATCCCTTGACGATTGCAGGAGTCCCGTCTGGCAATGAAACTTTCCAAACGAGGCTGGAAAAGGTGTCCGCAATGAGAACAGGTTGCGAAACGTGCCAATGAGCAGGAAAAACAGGCGGCATGAACATCAACCCCAAGTCAGAGGGTCCAATCGCAGATAGAAGGCAAGGCGTTCGCGGTCGGGGGCTTCGATCCCCAATACATTGAATAGGACAGCGAAGGCGCGCTCTGCTTCATCTGGCGCTGCCCAGTTCTCTTCGGCGTTAGCAATCATGAGTGCCAAATCGGCATAGCGATCTGCTGTTCCGAGCCGCCCAAGGTCGATCAGACCCGTGCATTGAAGAGTTTTAGGGTCCACCATGAAGTTCGGCATGCAGGGATCACCATGGCAAACAACCATATCGGTGCGCTCTTGGTCGAGCCGCACCGGTAGCTCTCGTTCGACACGAGCCAAAAGATCGAGCTGCGGCGTACTCTTGTCCTCGTCCGGTAAGAAGTCGGGATTGACGGCATTGCGGGACACCACATCAACGGCGCGTCCGAACATTCGCGACAGCCTGCGCTCAAACGGACATTGATCAACCGATAGGCTGTGAACAGCGCCAAGTTGCTGCCCCATTGACGGCCACGCTTTGAGCAAATCCGCTCCAGACAGATCAGCCGCCGGTACTCCCGGAATTGCCGTTATCACCAAGCATGCACCCTCCTGTTCCTCCTGCCAGTTGATCACCTCGGGGCAAGCCACACCTCGACCTTTGAGCCAAATGAGGCGGTCACGCTCTCCAGCGAGCTCACCGCGGCGGGAAGCAGGTGCGATTTTCGCGAAGGCATGCCCGTCACCACGTCGAAAAACAAAATCACCAGATTCTCCGCCTCTGACAGGCAACCAGTCAGAATGCGATTCACCAAAAAAAATATTAGTTCGATTCAATGGAGGTTCCTTCAGTTTTCTGATGAAGCGCGGAGGTGGCTCAACCTGCGAAAAGAAACGAGTTGCTACGTAAGTCCGAGAACATGCTTTCCATGGTCTCTGAGCTCGCCTTTGGGACCGACATATCGGTAGAGAGTGACGCGCTCGATGCCGAGTTCCTTGCAGAGATCGGAAACTGAAGTATCGCGCTGGGCCATGGCGGCTTGCGCGAGACGCACCTGAGCTTTGGTGAGGGCTCTGTTGCAAAGATTGGCGGCAGTCAGAGGTAGGCTGTCGCTCTGCGCCGATCAGGCGGCTGCTGCGAAATGGTGGTTGAGCATGCCCATGGCCTCCGTCAGCGCCGAGGGCCCAATGCCAAAAGCTCTCTCCACAAGGCGCACCTCGCCCCTGATGCCGGGCTGCAGGCACCAGGGGCGAGCCTGTCCTTTGCGCAGGGCTCGCATGACTTCGAATCCCTTGATCGTGGCATAGGCCGTGGGGATCGATTTGAAACCGCGCACCGGCTTGATCAGTATCTTGAGCTTTCCGTGATCGGCCTCGATCACGTTATTGAGATACTTCACCTGCCGGTGGGCCGTCTCCCGGTCCAGCTTTCCTTCGCGCTTCAATCGGTGATCGCTGCACCATAGCTCGGCGCTTTGTCGGTATTGAGCGTGGCAGGCTTTTCCCAGTGCTTCAGGCCTCGCAGGGCCTTGCCCAGGAACCGCTTCGCTGCCTTGGCGCTGCGGGTCGGCGACAGGTAGAAATCGATCGTGTCGCCCCGCTTGTCGACTGCCCGGTACAGGTAGGTCCACTTGCCCCGCACCTTGACGTAGGTTTCATCCAGGCGCCAGCTCGGATCAAAGCCACGCCGCCAGAACCAGCGCAGCCGCTTCTCCATCTCCGGGGCGTAGCACTGGACCCAGCGATAGATCGTCGTATGGTCGACCGAAATGCCGCGTTCCGCCAGCATTTCCTCAAGGTCGCGATAGCTGATCGGATAGCGACAATACCAGCGCACCGCCCACAGGATCACATCACCCTGGAAATGGCGCCACTTGAAATCCGTCATCGTTCCGTCCGTCCAATCTCCGCCAAGCATGCTCAAGCTTCACGATTTTTGCAACAGAGCCCATACCGGAACCTTCCCTCAGACAATGCCGTTCTGATAAACAGTAGAGGCGGCTACTTGGAGCGGAGGCCCGCCAAAATGCGCCGCTCTGTTTTAAGCTTTCACTAGTGGCACTTCATCCAAGCGAGTGGTCCATCGAGGGCTTCGCATGTCCTGTTTGAGCGACCACGGCTTCTGATAGCTAACCCCAGCCGGTGCCAATGTGTTCCTGCCAAACTTAGCATTCACCGCATCCATCACGCGCATTAGATCCTCACGTCGAGGGTCTGGATTGTGCCATAGGTCTGCAACCGCATGTGCGGGGTCGATCAAACCTTCGAGCGTGACCCCAGATTTTGCGTAGCAGAAACCTTCAGCCCATAGGCGGCGGGCGATACGCCCCGCCGCAGCGGACAAAGCCAAACTGTCATTTGTTGCGACGGGAAAATGCTCGATCCCGGAGACGGAGCGTTGTGGGCCATTCCGGTGGCGCGATGTGTAATAAAAAACCCGAATGTGAGGGGCGGCGCGGCCATTTCTGCGGAGCTTTTCGCCTGCCCTTACAGCGTGCGTCCGCACCGCCTGTTCCAACTCCACCAATGTCGTTACAGGTCGGCCAAACGAACGTGTGACAGCCATCCCTTTCTTTGCAGGAGCTGTGACTTCGAGAGCGGAACAATGAACGCCGGCAAGTTCTAGCGCGATCCGTTCGCCCGTAACGCTCAATATCTGCCGAGCTGATTTCAAAGGCATAGCTGCCAGATCAGCAGCAGTTCGGACACCGTGCGCTGCAAGTCGTTCCGACAATGCGCGCCCGATGCCCCAAACATCTTCTATAGCAAGTGTTGCCAGCAATGCCGCCCGGCGCTCTGGATCGACAAGATTGCAGACCCCGCCTAACTCCCCCCTCTTTTTCGCAAGGTGATTTGCGGCTTTGGCCAGCACTCTCGTTGTGCCGATGCCAACGCAGGTCGGTATGCCAGTCCATTGCAAAACAGTATCCCGCATCAGCCGTGCATGGCCTTCAGGGTCAGGGGAGCGGGATAGATCCAGAAAACTCTCGTCAATCGAATAGACTTCCACCTCGTCGGCAAATTGTTCGTAAACAGCGTTCACCCGCCTACTCATATCCCCATACAAGGCGTAGTTTGACGATCGGACTTTGCCGCCGGCCTTCAAATAGCTGTCCCTGATTTCAAACCAAGGTGCCCCCATAGGAATACCCATCGCCTTAGCTTCAGGCGTGCGGGCAACGACACAACCATCATTGTTCGATAGCACCACGACCGGTTTGTCGATCAGCGAGGGGTCAAACACACGTTCGCAGGAACAGTAAAAGCTGTTGCCATCAGACAGAGCATAGATGCGGTTCACGCCAGCTTCCGGTGTTGGGTAAGCGACCACAATACAACGCCCCAAACGATAACCTCACTGGCTTCACTGATTTCCAGATGGCCCATGTCCTTGTTATCGAAGTCGAGGATCAGTCGGCCGAGGCGTTTGCGGATACATTTCAAACTGGCTTGGCCGTCGATGATCGCCACAACAACGTCACCAGCCTTCGCGGTGACGCTGCGGTCAACCACCACATAATCACCATCGTTGATACCGGAATCCTTCACCGACCAACCATCGACCTTCCAGATAAAGGTGCTGATGGGGTTGATGATCAGGATCTGGGAAAGGTCGATTGCCCCTTCGATATAATCGTCGGCCGGCGACGGAAAACCGGCACAGACTTTAGCCCCCATCACGGGCACAAGCACAGGCTCTGCCGAATGCTGAAGCAGTCTGGCGGAGGCAGCGACCATCTCCATTCGTGATCTCCTTTCGGTTCTTCCTATGCACCCAATCCGATTTTACGCAAGATAATTGTTCTTGTTCTGTTCACATAGCAACGGAGCGTGTGAAGCTCAGGTTTAGAGGGAGAGAGAAGGCGAAAGAGGGCAAGGTTGCCCTGAGAAAAGAGAGAGGCAGCCGCAACGCAAACACTGGAGTTGCTAGATGTCCTCGATCGCTCAAAACGAGTTTGGTTTGTTCGGCCAGATGACCAAGGCTGACGGCCTGATTGCCGCCGCGTGGGTTTTGTCGGTGCAGTTGGCCAAGGGCCGCGCACTGGATGCGAAGATGCTTCGCGCCACGATGGAGCAGACATTCAACGCCAGTGACGCCCAAGGCGCGTGGGATTGGCGCGATGCCTATGAAGCTGCGGAACTGGCGCAGGTCATGTTCCTGCGTCGTAACGGTTCGGCCCTGATCGGCGCGGAGATCGCCCAAGAGGAAAGCCGAGCCGCGCTTCACAACGTCTTGTCCCTGACGCCCTCACAAACGCGCCGCTCAGAGCGCCAAATGAAGTTTCAGCAATTCTCGACGCCTATCGACTTTGCCTATGTGGCGTCGGTAGCGCTGAACGCAGGACCAGGTGACGTGGTGCTGGAGCCGAGTGCCGGCACAGGTCTGCTGGCCATCTTCGCAGAACTGGCTGGCGCTCGCGTTCTGCTGAACGAGCTGGATAACGAGCGCGCCAATCTCCTCGACAATCTGTTTCGTGAAAGCGCGGTCACTCGCTTCAATGCCGAGCATATCAACGACATGATGGACCAGTCGGTACGTCCGAATCTGGTTCTGATGAACCCGCCCTTCAGCGTGGCACCGAATGTCGCTGGCATCAGCCGCCGTGCAGATTTCCGTCACATCCAATCGGCTCTGGCACGACTGCCGATTGGTGGCCGTCTCGTCGCAATCACTGGCGAAAATCTGAACCCTGCCAACGAACCAGAACTGTTCGCCCAGCTCATTGAGAGCAAGGGCCAAGTCCTGTTCACGCAAGCGGTCGATGGCAAGGTTTACGCTCGCCACGGCACGACCGTTGATACCCGCCTGATCGTTATCGAGAAGTCTGAGGAAGCCGAAGCAGCGCAGGTTGTCTTGCCAACTGCAAAAGACACCGCTGAGCTTCTGGCTTCGCTAGAGTGCCTTCCGCAGCGCCGAGCAACTGTCCACGCCCCAACTCGCTCGACGCCCATTCTGCAAGCCCCGCGCCTTCGTCCGGTTACATCGCAGATCGTCGCCGTTAAGTCGGTGTTTGCTGACCTGGAGCACGTCTCCTACGTCGCCCGCGATCAGGCTCTAGCCGCCGCATCGGCCATCGACGGCATTTATGAATCCTACAATGTCGGCACCATCGACATCGCCGGAGCCAATCAACACCCTTCAACGCTGGTTGAATCCGTGGCCATGTCGGCTGTCCGTCTGCCGATGCCGTCGCATCGCCCGTTGCTACCTGCTGGCGTTGTCAGCCAAGGCAAGCTGTCCGGTCCCCAACTCGAAACCGTCATTTACGCGGGCGAAGCCCACTCCAACTACCTCCCCGGCTTCTGGAAGGCTGATGAGAGCCTTGAGCAGCTTGAATCCGCTTGCCAAGAAACTGGCCGCTCCTATCGCAAGGGCTTCTTCCTTGGTGATGGTACGGGCGCGGGTAAGGGCCGTTCTTCTGCTGGCGTCGCGCTCGACAACTGGCTCAATGGCCGCCGCAAGATCCTGTGGGTGTCCAAGAACGAACCGTTGATCGAGGACGCACGCCGCGATTGGTCGGGTCTAGGCGGCAACCCCGCGCAAATCGTTGCCCAGGGCAAGTACGCATTGGGTACTCAAATCGGCCTGAAGGAAGGCATCATTTTCACCACATATTCAACGCTTCGCGTTGGTGCCCGTGGCGATAAAGCCTCCCGACTGACCCAAATCCTTGATTGGCTTGGTTCGGACTTCGATGGCCTTATCATCTTTGATGAAGCGCACGCTCTAGCCAATGCGGCTACTGAGAAGGGGGCTCGTGGCGACCGAAAACCTTCCGAACAAGGCAAGGTCGGCCTGCGCCTGCAGAATGCGCTTCCGGATGCCCGCATCCTCTATGTGTCGGCAACTGGCGCAACCGTTGTCGCCAACCTTGGCTATGCTTCGCGCTTGGGCCTTTGGGGCGGAGCAAACTTCCCCTTCCCTACCCGAGCCTCGTTCGTAGCTGCGATGCAGGCTGGTGGCGTTGCTGCAATGGAAGTCCTCGCCCGCGACCTGAAGGCTCTGGGCCTCTACATTGCCCGCTCGCTATCCTATTCCGGCGTCGAATACGAAATGCTGGAGCATGAACTCTCTCCGGAACAGGTTGCTATCTATGACGCATACGCAGATGCCTTTGCGGTCATCCATAACAATCTGGAAGCTGCCCTCGTGGATTCAGGCGTTTCCAGCGTTACCGGCAAAACGCTGAACGGAAACGCGAAGGGCGCTGCACGCTCGGCCTTTGAAAGCAGCAAGCAACGCTTCTTCTCCTTCCTCGTGACCGCAATGAAGATGCCTACCGTTCTTCGTCAGATCGAGGCCGATCTTGAGGCCGGCATGGCTCCGGTCGTTCAAATCGTCAGCACTGGTGAAGCCCTGATGGAGCGCCGCCTCGCTGAAATTCCGGTCAGCGAATGGAATGACGTGCAAGTCGATGTGACCCCTCGGGAATACGTCATCGACTACCTGAACAACTCCTTCCCCATTGGCCTGTTTGAACTCTACACCGACGAGGAAGGCAACGAACGCTCACGCCCTGCCATGGTCGATGGCAACCCGGTTGTCTGCCAGAAGGCGCTGGAGCGCCGCGAGGCTCTTCTTGATCACCTCTGCTCGATGCCTCCTGTTCAGGCTGCACTGGATCAGCTCATCCACCACTTCGGAACCGATAAGGTAGCTGAAGTGACCGGCCGTTCGCGCCGTATCGTCAAGAAGCTGGATCACACTGGCGCTCGACTGGCAGTAGAAAACCGCCCTGCTTCGTCCAACAAGAACGAAACTACGGCCTTCCAAGACGGTACGAAGTCGATCCTCGTATTCTCGGATGCGGGCGGCACTGGCCGTTCCTATCACGCCGATCTCGGTGCCAAAAATCAGGCCCGCCGCTCGCACTATCTGTTGGAGGCCGGCTGGAAAGCTGACGCGGCTGTCCAAGGCCTCGGCCGGACTAATCGAACCAACCAGGCGCAAGCTCCGCTTCTGCGTCCGGTGGCTACGAATGTGAAAGGCGAGAAGCGTTTTCTGTCCACGATCGCACGCCGTCTGGACAGCCTCGGTGCTCTCACCAAAGGCCAACGCCAAACGGGCGGCCAAGGCCTGTTCCGCCCCGAGGACAATCTCGAAAGCGATTACGCCCGCACCGCTCTGCGTCGCCTCTATCAAATGCTAGTCCGCGGTCAGGTTCAGTCCATCACGCTTGGTGATTTCCAAGCGGCAACTGGCCTCGATCTTCTGTCGCAAGAGGGCGGCCTTAAAGACGACCTGCCCCCCATTACGACTTTCCTGAACCGCGTGCTGGCTCTCCGGATCGAAATGCAGAACGCCATCTTTGCCGAGCTTGAGCTTCGCATCGAGGCAGAAGTCGAACTGGCCAAGGCAAACGGAACGTATGAGGTCGGTGTCGAAAATCTGCGTGCAGAACGCTTTGAGCTGATGAACGCTCGTACCATCTACACCCACGAAGGAACGGGTGCTGAAACGCAACTTGTCGAGGTTCGCCAGCTTATCCGCAGCAATCCTCTATCCCTCGCTGAAGCCCTGAACTGCATCGAGGGCGGTGCAAAGCCCTATATCAACGAACAGAGCGGCCGTGCTGCTTTCATCGTCAATGCACCGTCGTTCATGTCTGATGACGGCACCGTCGAAGAACGCCGCCGCATCGTTCGCCCGATGGACAAGGAACGCATTTCCCTGTCGCACCTGAACAACTCCCATTGGAAGCCGGTTGATATTGAAGCCTTCGCTAAATGCTGGACTGATGAACTGGCCTCAATCCCTGAATTCATCGAAAACACCTTCCACATGGTGACGGGTTTGCTCCTGCCGATCTGGTCGCGCCTACCGAGTGAAGCACCGCGCATCTACCGCCTTCAGACGAGCGATAATCAACGCTTCATCGGTCGCAAGATCGACCAATCGTTCCTCCCGCAAGTTTGCCGCGCCTTCGGCCTTGAAACCCCGACGATCCCTGTTGAGCGTCTTGTCGATCTCGTTATGTCCGAGGACGCCAAAATCACTCTGGCTGACGGCTATCAGCTCAAGCGTAGTCTCATTGCCGGCGCACGCCGTCTCGAAGTCATAGGCCTCGATCACAATAGCCTGCCTATGTGGCGTTCGGCTGGCATGATGTCAGAGCGGATCGCTTATCAAACCCGCGCTTTCATCCCGCTTGGCGCACGTTGCGAAATCATCCTGAACGCCTTCGTGGAGAAACACCCCGTCCTCGGAATCCGCGCACACTAAGCAGCGGGACGCTCCCAAATCACCTATAAGCTTGGCTGTTCCTGTTCGCCGGATGGGAACAGCCAGATACGGACGAGCTTTCAGTGACAATTACCAAAATCGACATCTACGCTATCGGTGCCGTCGCTATCGGTGCCTTCCTGATTTTTAATCAGGGCGACAATCGGTTTGGCGTATTTGAACGCCCTGCCCCGAAGGGGCGAATGACCACGATCCAATGCTTCACACCTGACGGAAGGCCTGCATTGCAAGACTATGCTTTCGGTCAAATCAGACAGGATGCAAATTTCACGTCCTTCTATTCGGAGAGCCAAGGGGTCCATCTTCAAACAAACCTACCCTGCATCCTTCACCGCAACCTAACTGCTGAACAGGTTCAAAGCGTCGATTTTGCGCTGCGCTCACCCGACTTCGGTAATAACCAGTGGGAAGGTACAGCGGGCCAACACCTTGCTCATGCCAACGGTGAAGCGCCCAAGGCCGTTATAGACCCTTCCACGATGCCCTTGGCTGAACCTGCGTCAGATAATGCCTCAAACGCGGACTAAGCCGTAGGCTGAACACGATCTTTTACGGGGTGGCCAAGAGCCATCCCGTTCATTCCTCATGCGGCCGCTTATGCGGCTCCAAGACAAGAAACGTACTGCCGTGGGGCTCTCCGTTTTCGCGTGAGAGAGGCGCTTTGTGTACCCGTCACTAGAGGGGGACCGGCACAAGACCGGGCGAGAGCGCCCTTGTCTGGATTCCTTCAACCGCAAAGCGGTGCTCCACGCTGTTTCGCTCCTTCGGATGAAGGCCCAGCCATCCAGTGCCTACTCGGTCCCCGTGACGGGCGCACAAGCGCCCCGCTTCAAACCACGGAGTTTCCAATGGCAGACGGTAATTTCATTTCTGACGCTTCGATCACCGGCGCACAGATCGAGGAACTGACTGTTGTTGGATATCGTCCCTTCAGCGACGAGATTGATCGTCGCCCGATGCCTGAAACGGCGGCTTGTCAGCAAGCGATGAGCGATGTCTTTGACGCCATTGGCTCCACCTTTGAGGACACCCGCCTTGAAGAAGATCTAGCTGACGTGATGTGGGGCTTCGTCAACATTTTCCATCGCAAGGTTTCTCGCCTCGATGCTGACCTTGACCGCAATGAAGTTGCTCAGCGTGACAGTCAGGCAATCCAAGACGGTTCTGAGATCCGTTCGGTAGAACTGGAGCGATTGACGGCTGAAGGTATGGGCCTGATCGAGCGCCGCAACGCTTTTGAGGCTCTACGAGACATGGCGGCGGATCACTACGCTGTCCAAACTGGCTCACTCTGGACGCCTGCATACGGCAGCAAGGTCAACCGCGTCACCGCTACCGCAGCTATGTTGGACTCGCGCGACTTCATCAATGCCCGACGCAAGGCTGACAACGACGCCTATAATCCAACTGGCCCAATGATCGGATTTATCGCCAGCACCAACTACAACGACTACGACGCTATCTGGAAAGCCTTGGATAAGGCTCACGCCAAGTATCCGACCATGACTCTGGCACATACCGGCGACAACACAGGCGCACCAAAAATCGCATCGGCTTGGGCCCAAGCCCGCAAGGTTCCGCAGATTTCTTACTCACCTGACTTCAAAAAGCATCTGAAGAGCGCACCATTCAAGCGCAACGATCAAATGTTGGCCGCCAAGCCGATCGGCATCATTGCTGGCCCTGGAAATGGTGTACGCGATAACCTCGTTGATAAAGCCCGCCAACAGGGCATTAGCGTTATGGAGATTTCATAAATGGCCCAAATTGCCAGCGACGATATGGCGAAAGCCATTCGGAGATTGCTCGATGGCCATAGCGTTGAAATCAACTGCTGGTCCTTTGGATTTTTAGATGGGTATGTCTGGGCAACAAATCCTTACGGCATCGATGTCGCATTTTTCGAACCCACCCCTGAGAAGCTAGAGCGGGCTTTGATGCTTGCTGAATCGGATTGTGACTAATTTGGTAAAGACACTCCAACCCAAGATCGGCAAACGGTTCGCAACCGTCCGATCGATAAAATCTCTAACTCAAGACGAAATGGCAAATAGTCTTGAACTGAAATTAAGCGCCTACCGGAATTATGAGCAAGGGCTCCGCGACCCTCCCGCCCGAGTCATCTTTGCGATATGTGAACTGTACAAGATTGAAGCCGTATGGCTCCTCGGTGGCATTGGCCCGATCCGTACATCTTGAAGAGACAATTACATCTCGGCCGCACAGCGGCCTCGGGTGGTGGCCCCAAGTCAAGGCAACCGCTAGGCGGCAAATGATTTCGGGCTTCGCGCAGATGCGCTCCAGTCCTCTCATTTGGCCTATGACATGGGGCTTCGATAAAGGGGTTTTTCGCTTTCCGTTAAAACCGGAAATGCTTCGAAGTTTGTGGGGGTGAAGGTGTTCGCTGTTGAGGTGCCTATTACGATGGCGGCGGTGATGGGAAGTGAGGACGGGTTCAGGATGGGTCCAAGAGTGGTGACTGAAGAAGAGGCAATTCTCTCAATGTTCAGCAATCTGGACACCCGTATCAAAGCTGTCATCGAGGCCTTCAAACCTAATGGGGTCGTTTGCGGGAGGGGGCGGAATCCTACGCTAAGGCTTTGGCCAGCGATATTCTCCGGTGAGATTGATGTGTTCCCATCCGAGCGGCGAAACATGGGCCAAGAGATCGGGCGATAGCAGCTTTCCATCGCGTTTCTGGTTTGCAACGACCTCGCCGAGCTTCATGGTGTTCCAGAAGATGATGATGGCGGCGAGCAGATTCATGCCGGCGATGCGGTAATGCTGGCCTTCGGCGGAACGGTCGCGGATTTCACCGCGGCGGTGGAAGCTGATTGCCCGCTTCAGCGCATGATGAGCTTCGCCTTTGTTGAGCCCGATCTGGGCACGCCGTTGGAGTTCGGCATCCAGAATCCAGTCGATCATGAACAGGGTGCGCTCGACGCGACCGACTTCCCGCAGGGCTGTCGCGAGCTCGTTCTGCCGCGGATAGGAGGCGAGTTTCCGCAGAATCTGGCTTGGCGCGACGGTCCCGGCAGCAATGGTGGCGGCGATGCGCAGGGTGTCGGGCCAATTGCGCTCGATCATGGCTTGGTTGACCTTTCCGCCGATCAACGCTCGCAGGTGCGCCGGGGCGGCCGACGGATTGAACGCGTAGAGCCGTTTGGATGGCAGGTCGCGGATGCGCGGAGCGAACCGGTAGCCGAGAATGGCACATGCGGCAAAGACGTGATCGGTGAAGCCGCCCGTGTCGGTGAACTGCTCGCGGATATGGCGTCCAGCATCGTTCATCAGCAGGCCATCGAGGATGTAAGGCGCTTCGCTTGCCGTTGCAGGAATCACCTGGGTTGCGAACGGCGCATATTGGTCGGAGACGTGGCTATAGGCTTTCAGGCCCGGGGTATTGCCATATTTCGCGTTGACCAGGTTCATGGCCTCACCTTGCTCTGTAGCGACGAAGAACTGTCCGTCGCTCGAAGCCGACGTGCCCATGCCCCAGAACCGGGCCATGGGTAACGCTGCCTGTGCCTCGACCACCATGGCCAGCGCCCGGTCATAGGCTTCGCCCTCGACATGCCACCGTCCAATGCGGATCAATTCCCAGAAGGTGTGGGTGTTTGTCGCATCCGCCATTTTGCGCAAGCCGAGGTTGATCCCTTCCGCCAAGATAACGTTCATTAGCCCGATCCGGTCAGCGCAGGGTGCTCCTGTGCGCAGATGGGTGAACGCTTCGGTGAAGCCGGTCGCCGCATCCACCTCCAGCAGGAGATCGGTGATGCGCGTGGGCGGGATCTGCTTGTAGAGATCGAGCACCAGATCTTCGGCGCCTGTCGGCGCGGCGGCTTCGAGTTTCTCGATATGCAGAACGCCGTTTTCAATCGACCCGCCCGGGATCGTGCCTGCGCGAGCGGCACGGCCAAGCTCGCGCAACCGCATGTCGAGGCGAGCTTGCCGGTCTGCCAGCCATTCCTCCGGCCGCAATGGCACAGCGAGACGACCGCCTTCCGCGATGGCTTGTGCCGGAACGAGTGCGTGTTTCAGATCGCCATAGCGCCGGGACCTAGTAAGCCAGACATCTCCGGAGCGGAACGCATCGCGCAGATGGAACAGCACCGCGATCTCCCATAGGCGAGCGTCGCCAGCCCTCTGGGCCCGAAGGTGGCGATGCCATTTCGAGCTGGGCCGCAAGAAGCTGGTCATCGCGGCATCGTTCAAACCGGTACGAAGGGCCGTCACCGCTTCCAGAAGCGGCAGTGCAACGGGCGCAGCTCGCAGATCGAGCAGGCGCAACATGCGTGGAGCGTATCGGCGGAAGCGGTGATAACCGTCGAGCACATGGTTGAGCGGATCGTCGGCCATGGTGGCGGTGAGCCTGGTTGCCATTGCAACAAGGGTTTTGAAGCCGTCCCACCCTGATCCGCTCGCGATGACGTCGCCCAGCGGCTGGCCATCATCCTGTGCATCGACCAGGGCGCCCCCGATCTCGGCGAAGGATTTCAGGGTGTCACGCACCACCCCCGCTTCGTCTGCGACCTTTGCATGGCAAATACGCTCCGAAGCACGGTAGAGACGGCCGACGATCCGGTCGTGGGTTTCGACCACTGCGTCGGCCAACATCGCCTGCCATTCCGAGACGCAAACAGCCAAGATCGCAAGCCGCCTGTCCTCCGGGAGATCGCGCATGCCGTCGGCATAATACCGTTCACCCTGCCTGCGCAGACGAGTCACCCGATGGGCAGGAACGCCGGCAAGCAGATCCTCGGGGAGATCGACGCGTTGCAGATATTCGAGCCGGTCGAGCAGCCGGTTGGCCGACGAAGAGTTCGAGCCAGGCTCGAACTGGCGCAGCCACACAAAACGGGTCACCCGATCATCAGCCGTCTCCTCGAGCAATGCCAGCAACTGTTCTCGGATCGACATAGGCAGACGAATGGCGATCCTCGTCTCGATGCGTCGCTCGGCATCGACGAGAGCCGCGGCACAAAGCCGCTCGATCGTGGATGTCGCGGGAAGGACAGTGCGGGTGCGTCGGCACTCGGCTACGAAGCGACGGGCGATATCCTCGTTCGACACCGCCATCTCGGCTTCTCGGAACAACCATTCCTTCAGCTCGCTCGCACCACGTCCGGAGAAGGTGCGGAAGCCGTAGAGCCCCCGTAACTCGGCAAGATGCTCGTGCCGTGTTTCCTCGCGGGCAGCATAGTCTACGAGATCGTCGGCACCCAGGCCAAGCTGCGCTCCGATAAATTCGATGACCTCTGCAGGGATCAGTTCGCCTGGAGCCAGCACCCGGCCGGGATAGCGCAGGACACACAATTGCAGGGCGAAGCCGAACCTGTTGTGAGCGCGCCGACGCAGCCTGATATGCCCAAGGTCTTCATCACTCAGCGTATAGTGCTTGAGCAAATCCGTCTGTGAAGTCGGCAAGCGCAACAGCGCGTCTTTCTGCCGATCGGTTAGAGTGACGCGACGCGGCATACATGTTCCTTTTTCAAAATCTGATAGCGTTCAAGACGCTTTGTTTATGAAGCTGGTTGAGATACATTTCCAGAGGTCAATGCAATCGTGGCCGAAGCGCCGCCTCAAACCAACGTTTGTGATACATGCTGATCGGATATGCCCGCGTCTCCAAAGCCGATGGCTCGCAGTCTCTCGACCTGCAGCACGACGCCTTGCGCGCCGCAGGTGTCGAACGGGACAATATCTATGATGATCTTGCTTCCGGCGGTCGTGATGATCGCCCTGGCTTGACTGCCTGCCTCAAGTCATTGCGTGACGGCGATGTGCTGGTGGTCTGGAAGCTCGATCGCCTCGGACGATCGCTTGCCCATCTGGTCAACACGGTGAAGGAGCTGTCAGACCGCAAGATCGGCCTGCGGGTTCTGACTGGAAAGGGCGCTCAGATCGACACCACGACTGCGTCCGGTCGCATGGTGTTCGGAATCTTCGCCACCTTGGCCGAGTTCGAGCGGGATCTGATCCGAGAGCGCACCATGGCGGGTCTCGCCTCCGCGAGAGCGCGCGGTCGCAAGGGCGGACGAAAATTCGCGCTCACCAAAGCTCAGGTGCGTCTCGCGCAAGCCGCCATGGCCCAGCGCGATACTTCAGTTTCCGATCTCTGCAAGGAACTCGGCATCGAGCGCGTCACTCTCTACCGATATGTCGGTCCCAAAGGCGAGCTCAGAGACCATGGAAAGCATGTTCTCGGACTTACGTAGCAACTCGTTTCTTTTCGCAGGTTGAGCCACCTCCGCGCTTCATCAGAAAACTGAAGGAACCTCCATTGAATCGAACTAATATTTTTTTTGGTGAATCGCATTCTGACTGGTTGCCTGTCAGAGGCGGAGAATCTGGTGATTTTGTTTTTCGACGTGGTGACGGGCATGCCTTCGCGAAAATCGCACCTGCTTCCCGCCGCGGTGAGCTCGCTGGAGAGCGTGACCGCCTCATTTGGCTCAAAGGTCGAGGTGTGGCTTGCCCCGAGGTGATCAACTGGCAGGAGGAACAGGAGGGTGCATGCTTGGTGATAACGGCAATTCCGGGAGTACCGGCGGCTGATCTGTCTGGAGCGGATTTGCTCAAAGCGTGGCCGTCAATGGGGCAGCAACTTGGCGCTGTTCACAGCCTATCGGTTGATCAATGTCCGTTTGAGCGCAGGCTGTCGCGAATGTTCGGACGCGCCGTTGATGTGGTGTCCCGCAATGCCGTCAATCCCGACTTCTTACCGGACGAGGACAAGAGTACGCCGCAGCTCGATCTTTTGGCTCGTGTCGAACGAGAGCTACCGGTGCGGCTCGACCAAGAGCGCACCGATATGGTTGTTTGCCATGGTGATCCCTGCATGCCGAACTTCATGGTGGACCCTAAAACTCTTCAATGCACGGGTCTGATCGACCTTGGGCGGCTCGGAACAGCAGATCGCTATGCCGATTTGGCACTCATGATTGCTAACGCCGAAGAGAACTGGGCAGCGCCAGATGAAGCAGAGCGCGCCTTCGCTGTCCTATTCAATGTATTGGGGATCGAAGCCCCCGACCGCGAACGCCTTGCCTTCTATCTGCGATTGGACCCTCTGACTTGGGGTTGATGTTCATGCCGCCTGTTTTTCCTGCTCATTGGCACGTTTCGCAACCTGTTCTCATTGCGGACACCTTTTCCAGCCTCGTTTGGAAAGTTTCATTGCCAGACGGGACTCCTGCAATCGTCAAGGGATTGAAACCTATAGAAGACATTGCTGATGAACTGCGCGGGGCCGACTATCTGGTATGGCGCAATGGGGGAGCAGTCCGGTTGCTCGGTCGTGAGAACAATCTGATGTTGCTCGAATATGCCGGGGAGCGAATGCTCTCTCACATCGTTGCCGAGCACGGCGACTACCAGGCGACCGAAATTGCAGCGGAACTAATGGCGAAGCTGTATGCCGCATCTGAGGAACCCCTGCCTTCTGCCCTTCTCCCGATCCGGGATCGCTTTGCAGCTTTGTTTCAGCGGGCGCGCGATGATCAAAACGCAGGTTGTCAAACTGACTACGTCCACGCGGCGATTATAGCCGATCAAATGATGAGCAATGCCTCGGAACTGCGTGGGCTACATGGCGATCTGCATCATGAAAACATCATGTTCTCCAGTCGCGGCTGGCTGGTGATAGATCCCGTCGGTCTGGTCGGTGAAGTGGGCTTTGGCGCCGCCAATATGTTCTACGATCCGGCTGACAGAGACGACCTTTGTCTCGATCCTAGACGCATTGCACAGATGGCGGACGCATTCTCTCGTGCGCTGGACGTCGATCCGCGTCGCCTGCTCGACCAGGCGTACGCTTATGGGTGCCTTTCCGCAGCTTGGAACGCGGATGGAGAAGAGGAGCAACGCGATCTAGCTATCGCGGCCGCGATCAAGCAGGTGCGACAGACGTCATACTAGATATCAAGCGACTTCTCCTATCCCCTGGGAACACATCAATCTTACCGGAGAATATCGTTGGCCAAAGCCTTAGCGTAGGATTTCGCCCTCTCCCGCAAACGACCCCAAATCTGCACCACGGGCGCGCTGATCGCTTTTGTGAATCACCGCCCCCGCACTGATTCAGGAATGTCGCCGGACTTCGCGGGCCTGATTTTGTAGGCTTTGCGCCATGAATGGCGCAGCTCTCCCGCTTTGTGATCCGATCGAGCTGGTGGCGCTTGACCCGGCCCGCAACGTCCGGCGCGGCTACAGCATCACCGCGAGCCTCGACCTGTTCGGCATGATCTTGGTGGAAACCCGCTGGGGCCGGATCGGCGCGCGCGGTCAGGCCCGTTCCCACGCCTTCGCCGATCGCGAGGCGGCCGAGCGCCATATCGCCGCGACCTTGCGCCGGCGCAACTCGGCCGAGAACCGGATCGGCGTCGCCTATCGGCCGCTATAGGGCGGACCCGGCCCCGCTCGCGTGATTTCCGCGCAGCCGCGCCCCATAGAGGGTATTCGGGCCGAGATGGATGCCGAGCGCATCGAGCAGGCCTGCGCAGCGGGCGACGGCCGCGATCAGCAGCGGATCGGCCGGGATGGCGCGGCCGTGGCTGGTGATACGCTGTTCCTGCGCGAGCCACGTCAGCAGCAGCATTTCGCCCTCGCCGACGAGGCGGGAACCGGGCGGCAGCACGGTGATGCCGTGGCGGGCCGCCACGCGGCGCAGCTCGGCGAAGAACAGCGCTTGCGACTTCGCGGCCTGGCGCGACGGCTCCGAGGCGCGGGCATCTTCATCGGCATGGAAATGCTGTTCGTCGCCGCGCAGCATGGCGAGGGCGCGGCGTTCGAGCGCGGGGCGGCGACGCAGCGCGATCGGGGAGAAGGGCGCGCTCAACGTAATAGGAACTCCACAGGCACTACCAGCTCGATTTCGTCGGGCCGTTCGGGCGGAATCTTGGGGAGCGGATCAGCGCGGCGCAGCGTGTCGAGCGCGGCCTGATCGAGCGCCGGGAAGCCGGAACTCCGCACCAGCGACGAGGATAGCACATGGCCGTCGCGGTTCATCCGGAACCGGATATAGGCGACGCCTTGCTGGCGGGCGCTCTTCGCCGCGCCGGGATAGCGCTGGTATTTCTGCAAGCGGGCGAGAACGCGGCCCTCCCACGTATCGGGCGCGTTGCTCGATACCTGCGGCGCGGGGGGCGCCGGCGCCGTCTTGGGCGCGGCGGTTTCCGGTTGCGGGGGCGTCGGATCGACGGGCTTCACCGCTGGCGCGGGTGGGGGCGGCGCGATCGTCGGGACCGGGATGATCGGACGCTCGACCGGCACGACCTTTTGCGGCGTGGGCTGGCGCTGGTGCTTCTCGACCGGCTTGGGCGCCTCTTTCGGTTTGGGCGGCGTCTCGGGCGGCGAGGCGAGCGGAAGCAGGCTCACCACCAGCGGCGCCGAGGGCGGCGGCGGGTTGAAATGATGCTCGAACGTCAGGAGCAGGCCGGCGAAGGCCACGGCAAAGACCAGGCATGTGCCGAGAAAGCCGAATATCTTGTGTTCGGGCGGCGGGGCATAGGGATGCCGCTCGACCGGGAGCGGCAGCACGATCGGCAGCGTTTCGGCATCGTCGCGCGCCTGGCGCGCGTCGTCGCCGTCAGGGCGCATGGTGGCGAGCATGTTGCGGCCTCCCTGTCGGTCGCAGGACGTGGCGCGCGATCACCAGCAGCGGGATCGCCAGCGCCGCCCACGACAGGCACCACCAGATGCCGCCTTCGCCGAACAGCGCCGAGAGCAAGCCGAACAGGGTCAGCGCCGCGAGGGCGATCGGCCACGACCATTGACGGCGAAAGGTGGAGCGATGCCGTTTCATCACTCGGCCGCCTCTAGCCGATCGAGGGGGGGCGCCGGCGCGTGCGGATCGCGTTGCGTTTCGGCCGGCGCGCGCTTGCGCTTGGCCGCCCACAGATAGAGGCCGCTCCCCAGCACCACGATCGTTACGAGGTCGAGCAGCGCCCAGATGATCTTGAGCGGCATCCCGCCATAATTTCCGAAATGGAGCGGGCGAGAAATCTCAAGGGCGCGCAGATACCACGGCATCTTCACCACAGCCGTCAGCTTGCCGGTGCGGGCATCGACCAGAACCGGGCTGAATAGCTGCGCGGTAAGCGGCGTGCTGCCATGCGCCCAAAGCAAATAGTGATAGGGGCTGCCATAGTCGTCGCCGGGAAAAGTGATGCTGGTGACGATCATGCCGGGTAGCGCGCGTAGCGCGGTATCGGCCGCCGCTTGCGGCGAGGACAGCTCATCAGGCCGGGGCGTTGGCTTCCCCCGCCAGGGCGCCAGCATGGCCGCCACGTCAGTCCGCTGCCATATAGCGAACAGCGGCGTCGAAAGTTCGTTCATCACGCCCGTTGTGCCGACGACAAACACCCAGGTTAGCGTGACGATGCCGAGCAGGTTGTGAAGGTCGAGCCAGCGCACGCGGCGGGAGCGCCCGGTTCGCACCGCGCCGAAATCCATTTTTCGGGTGAAGGGACCATAGAGAAGGACGCCGGAGACGATGGCAATGACGAACAGCAGGCCCATCGTTCCAAGGAACAGCTCGCCGACCAAGCCGGCGAACAGGTCTTCGTGAAGCCCCTGCATCCAGTTCATAAAGGTCCGTTGCTGCTGACCGGGCGGGGTCGATCGACCAATAACCCCGCCCGTATGAGCGTCGAAGCGGACGAAGTGCGCGACCTTCGGATTGGCCTGCTGTGCCGCGAAGGACGGCGCCATCCAGACATAGACCTGCGGCTCCTCATCGTCGGCATAGATCGAGGTGACGATCTCGCGGGGAAACATGCGCTTTGCCTGCCCCGCCAGTCGATCGAGCGACTGGCGGGGGGCGCCGGCCGGCATCTCCGCATAGACGGCCGTATCGGTCAGATGATGGATTTCCCGACTGAACAGCAACGGAAGCCCCGACAGACAGATCAGCAGCAGGAAGGCCGTGCAGATCAAGCTCGCCCACTTATGGATCGAGGCCCAAGCGCGAATCTTGTCATGTGACCGCACGGCCTGGCTACCCATCACATGCTATAGCGCAGGGAGAACAGCGCTTTGCGAGGATCGCCATAGAAGCCACCATAAGGACTTTCTAGGATCAGATAATGGGTGTCGGTTACGTTAGTCACATTCACAGACGCTGTGAGCCGATCCGTAATCTTGTATGCGGCGCGCAGGTCGAGTGTCGCATATCCACCTTGGCGCAAATAGTTTCCGTTGCCATCGGTGGGGCCTTGTTGCACAACTCCCGTCGGAGACGGCATGACCCCAACCCCAGACGGACTTACTCCAAGGCCACTGTCACCGGGCGCCCGAGTTGGCTGAATCGGTTGAGCAGCGCCACGCGGATGTGCAACTCCGTCACCTGACGCTCGAACGTCCTGGCCATGACCCGCTCGCCCAGTCGTTTGAAGCAATTCATCTTCGTCTCCACCAGGCTGCGTCGGTGGTACCCGCTCCACTTCTTCCAAATCCGGCGACCCAGCCGCTGGCAGGCACGCAGGGCTTCGTTGCGTGAGCTCGCCCCGGCTTGCGTGCCCTTCCATGCTCGCGCATTCTTGCGTGGCGGGATGATGGCTTGCGCATTGCGCAGCGCTATCGCTGCATGGCATGCCTTGGTGTCGTAAGCACCATCGCCGCCGACACTGGCAATGGGTTCATCTGGCGGTATCTGGCTGAGAAGTTCCGGCAACATGGGCGCATCGCCCGTGCCGTTGTCAGTGACCTCGATGGCACGGATGTCCAGCGTGCGGGCATCAATGGCCAAGTGTACTTTGCGCCACTGGCGCCGGTATTCGGCACCGTGCTTTTTACACTTCCATTCGCCTTCACCCAGGAACTTGATGCCGGTGCTGTCGACCAGCAAATCCAGTGCCGTTGTGCTGGGTCGGTAAGGCAGCTTAACGCTCAAGTCTTTCTGGCGCCGGCACACGGTGCTGAAGTCTGGCACCCGCCAGTCCAGGCCCGCCAAGCGCAACAGACTTTCGACCAGCCCCAAGCTTTGACGCAGGGCCAGTCCGAACAAGCATTTGATGCTCAGGCAGAACTGGATTGCCGCATCGGAGAAGGTGCGTTGACGACCACGTTTGCCGCTGACAGTGGCGTACCACTGCATGTCCTTGTCCAGCCAAACTGTCAGGGAACCTCTGGCCTTGAGTGAGGCGTTGTAGTCCGCCCAGTTTGTCGTCTTGTACTTGCCACGCGGGCGCTTACTTTCACTCATGACGTCACCCTACCAGCTGTTGCCGCTGGTTTTATGCAACAACGCCTGTCAAAGGCAGAGACATCATTAAAGCTTCTTGATCAAACGCTATCAATTTAAAGATCCAAGATGGATGCCGAGCAGCTTTACCCTGCGCCCAAACACTGGTTTTTAGGGTGTTTTAGTGCTGGACTGCGCTATGCTGCAATTCGCCCGGCCGCTTTGGTTTCTATAGCTTTTAGCGACCACCCTGCTTAGGCTAGAGCCCATTTTGATGTCTGGTCGCTGCGCCAGGCGATGGCAGGGACTGCACACAGGCTTGTCGCCTGCTGGGCAGAAGCAGGATCACACGGCTGATCGCCCGACAAGACAGCACCCAAGCGCAACCGCCAGCCGATTGGTACGCTGCGCTACAACGCACTTGCGTGTCATTCCAGCGGCGATGTGGAGTTCACACACCCCGCACGGGCTGGCCCTGCGTATGGGTCCATGCCGCTCAGTGCTGCACAGCAGTGCGGTGTTGAGGCTCCCACTGCCTGGCGCACATTGAAGTGCACGGCACATGCAAGAGTGACTGGCTCAGCCGATTCGAGGCATGCGCAACAGGATCTAGCCTGCCTCCATCTGGGCTAGCAGCCATTCCCGAAAGACCTGCATCGCGGTCGTGGGGGTCCGTGATTGCAGCCGCGTGAGCCAATAGGCCCCTTTGTACAGTTCGAGGGCGAATGGCTGCACCAAGCGCCCCTGGCTCACATCCCGCACGAACAGCTTGACAGGCAGCAGCGCCACACCCGCGCCTTGGGCTGCCGCTTCTGCCAGCGTCAACGATGAGTCGAACACGGCCCCACGCAACACCGGGCATGCCAATCCGGCCGCGGCGAACCAGTCCGACCACTCATCGGCACGGTAGGTTCGCAGCAACGGAAGTATCGCGAGGTCTGCGGGGCTGACCAGCCCACGCGCCATACCGGGTGTGCACATCGGCGAAAGGGGGACTTCCAGGATCTGATCTGACTGTGTACCATGCCACGCCCCATCACCGAAGCGGATGGCGTAATCCAGCCCCTCACCTGCCATGTCGACGCGGTTGTTGTTGGTGAGCAGGCGCAGGTCAACAAACGGGTGCTGCGCCTGGAATTCACGCAAACGTGGCATCAGCCACCCGACGGCAAACGTCCCCACCACACCGACGGTGAGCACTTCGCGTGGACGGCTATCCGCCAGCTGTTCCAAGGCCCGCTGCAACGATCCAAACGCTTGTGCGACCGCCGGCAGCAGCGCTTGCCCCTCGTCCGTCAGCGCCAATCCACGCGGCAGCCGCCGGAACAAGGGCTTGCCCACATGGGTCTCCAGGTTGCGGATATGTTGGCTCACGGCCGTCTGGGTCACGTGCAGCTCTTGTGCCGCGTGCGTCAGGTTCAGGTGCCGGGCCGAGGCTTCAAAGGCGCGCAAGGCGTTCAGGGGCAGATGCATGGGATGTTGGAAGACCCGACCTTGCCAGTGGGCCCAGGCTTCAGTTACAAGTTTTTCTAATGGCTTCCCGCAATTATTACCGTTGGTCGCGTCCGCATCGAAGTCATACCATTGGCATCTTCTTTTTGAAAGGTGGATCACGATGATACAAAGAAGACAGTTTTCCTTGGGTTTGGCATGGACCGCCATCGGGTCTCTGGCCGGATGCGCCGCAGGCCCCAGTGCTGCGGCGAAAACCGAGCGCCACTGGTCCCACGCCATGGCGCAATTGAACAGGACGCGCAAGGCCGCCTGGGTGTGGCAATGCTGGACACAGGCAGTGGCCTGGCACTGGGGTGGAGACAGGACGAACGCTTTGCCATGTGCAGCACTTTCAAGCTCCCCTTGGCGGCCTGGGTGCTGGCACTGGTCGACCAAGGTCGTGAGCGCTTGGACGCACGCGTGCAGTACTCCGAGGCGGAGCTGGTGGAGTATTCCCCCGTCAGCGGCCCGAAAGCGGGTGCACGGGGCGGGCTGACCGTGGGCGAGCTGTGCGCCGCGACAGTGAGCCTGAGCGACAACTCCGCAGCCAACGTGCTGCTTGCACGCCATGGCGGCCCCGCTGCGCTGACGGCTTGGCTGCGCTCGCAAGGGGACTCCATCACACGACTGGATCGCAATGAGCCCTCATTAAACGAAGCCACCGTGGGCGATGAGCGCGACACCACCACACCACTTGCCATGCTTCATACCATGCAACGGCTGGTCCTGGGCAATTCACTGTCACCCTCATCACGCGCAACGCTACAACGCTGGCTGATCGAGACCAGCACGGGGGACCAACGCCTGCGGGCAGGCGCACCAGGTTGGAAAGTGGGCGACAAGACGGGCACCTCTGGCAGCAGTGGCACCGCGAACGACATTGGGGTGCTGTGGCCACCGGCAGGCGGCGCCCCGGTACTGGTGAGTTGCTACCTCACACAGTCCACAGCCCGCCCCGAGCAGCGCGATGCCGCCATCGCCCAGGTCGCCCGCGCTGTGTTGGCGGCGCGACAGTATCAGGCGCAATAGCGCAGGGCGGCCTGCTGATCGCACCTGGGAGTTGCATGGGCGTTGTTGCATAAAACCAGCGGCAACAGCTGGTAGGGTGACGTCATGAGTGAAAGTAAGCGCCCGGGCTCTGTTGCAAAAATCGTGAAGCTTGAGCATGCTTGGCGGAGATTGGACGGACGGAACGATGACGGATTTCAAGTGGCGCCATTTCCAGGGTGATGTGATCCTGTGGGCGGTGCGCTGGTATTGTCGCTATCCGATCAGCTATCGCGACCTTGAGGAAATGCTGGCGGAACGCGGCATTTCGGTCGACCATACGACGATCTATCGCTGGGTCCAGTGCTACGCCCCGGAGATGGAGAAGCGGCTGCGCTGGTTCTGGCGGCGTGGCTTTGATCCGAGCTGGCGCCTGGATGAAACCTACGTCAAGGTGCGGGGCAAGTGGACCTACCTGTACCGGGCAGTCGACAAGCGGGGCGACACGATCGATTTCTACCTGTCGCCGACCCGCAGCGCCAAGGCAGCGAAGCGGTTCCTGGGCAAGGCCCTGCGAGGCCTGAAGCACTGGGAAAAGCCTGCCACGCTCAATACCGACAAAGCGCCGAGCTATGGTGCAGCGATCACCGATTGAAGCGCGAAGGAAAGCTGGACCGGGAGACGGCCCACCGGCAGGTGAAGTATCTCAATAACGTGATCGAGGCCGATCACGGAAAGCTCAAGATACTGATCAAGCCGGTGCGCGGTTTCAAATCGATCCCCACGGCCTATGCCACGATCAAGGGATTCGAAGTCATGCGAGCCCTGCGCAAAGGACAGGCTCGCCCCTGGTGCCTGCAGCCCGGCATCAGGGGCGAGGTGCGCCTTGTGGAGAGAGCTTTTGGCATTGGGCCCTCGGCGCTGACGGAGGCCATGGGCATGCTCAACCACCATTTCGCAGCAGCCGCCTGATCGGCGCAGAGCGACAGCCTACCTCTGACTGCCGCCAATCTTTGCAACAGAGCCCGCGTCGGTACGATCCTGAAGGTAGGTGCGCCCGCCGGTGACTTCTTCCTGCCCGAAACACCGCAACGTCCTGTCGTCCTGTTGTCAGGTGGCGTTGGCCTGACCCCGATGGTGTCCATGCTCGAAACCATTGTCGCGTCCCACCCCGAGGCCGAGGTCCATTATGTTCACGGTGCCCGTGACGCTAATTCCCACGCCATGGGTGCCCACATCCATAATCTGGTGGCCGCTCACCCCAGGGCTCAGAACACTGTATTTTATGAAGCGCCGAGCAATGATGCTGAAGCATATGGTTCCGCCCATACCGGCATGATTTCGGGACAATGGCTCGCCAACCAAACTCCCGTTTCTGATGCAGATTATTACCTCTGCGGCCCCCGCCCCTTCCTGAGAACCCTTGTGGCTGAACTAAAAGCCGCAGGCGTCACATCGGACCGCATCCATTACGAGTTCTTTGGTCCGGCAGACGAAGTCCTCGCTGCCTAACCTTACATCGGTTGTCATCCTCTGGGCTCTACTCGTGGCCCAGAGGATGAAATTAGACGATTGTTGAACGCTCATCGAGGGCGCTCTCGTAATGATTCAAACGTTCAGAATAACTGAAACGGTACGGCGGCAGGCTCTCCATCGATTGGGGCTTAAAAGAGCAAGAAAACTGCGTTCAAGCCTATCCGAAATGTCGAGTCAAAAGCTCATTCAAAGCCGCTTCAGCCTCGGTGCGTGAAGCTCCCGCATTTAGGTGAAGAGTCATTTCGACTGCGGATTTGCCTTTTGACCGCACCTCAAGAAGTACACGACCTGACTGTGTTTTGAACTTTTCGACAGGTTTTACTGCGGAAGCCTTTCCTGACTTATTGGGGGCATCTGCTGCTAGCATAAGCGCACGTATAATGCTCTGGGCGCTCACTCCCTCCCCTGTCGCTGTATACGCAGCGGCAAGACGCTTAGCCTCCTGCAAGACACGCGCTTTCCGATCTTCAGGTTTCAAGAGAGGCTTTAACTGCGTCACATGCTTGATGCTAAGCGCCGCTGAGTCAGGAAAAGCTGCCTTCAAAGCCTCTGGCAAACGCGCCAAATCTAGATAACGGCTGAGCCAACTCTCGGTCACATTAATGCGCTGAGCCATAGCTCTCTGACTGCCGCCGTAATATAGTTCCAAGGCACGGAGATAATCTTTGGCGCGCTCTAAAGCCGTAAGATCCTCACGCGCGCGGTTTTCTAGATCCGAGACACGGAAGGCCTCTTCGTCCGTTAATTCACGGATCTCAACGAGAAACCGGAAATCAGGATAGTTGTTGTTTCTGAGCCAGCTTACAGACCAGTGCCGTCTTGCGCCGCAGATGACCTCGAAATCAAAATTTGGATCCTCCTTAACCCGCCTAACGATTGCGGGCACTTCTTGTCGCCCTTGAGCCTTGATGCTTTCAATCAGGTCAGAGCAGCGCTCATAGGACAGCAAGCCATAATCCCGGTTGTGCTCTGCCCACATACGACAGCGTGCCGGGTCCACCAACTCTTGCGGGCGAGTCACAATTGATCCGGATGCCAGTTCTGCCAAACGGTTGGATCGATCGGACAACATCCCTGCCCCCAAACGACGGTGCGGGACAGCTGTAGCCTCTGCAATGGGCTCCGCGGGAATGTCCAGAGCACCAACCAATCCGGCAGCGAAGGAACGGTTCTTAGAACTCATTGCATTTCTCCAAACACAAAATTGCACCGGTGCAATTTAGAGGAATTACGCCCTTCAATCTGCGCTCCATTATGCCAATCCTTCATTGCGGAGCCTTGTCGAATGGCTGGGCCACATGGACCGGATATCAACTTCGATCTCGGAGTTTACGCCGTCCAGAGACGTGAGGCACCGATCGCGGACACTCTTGCTCGTGATAGGTCCATCTTGCTCGTAGACCGTCATAAGACGGGCTGTGGCGTTGTCGATTTCTGCCGAGTCCTTAAGCGGCATGCGTACCATCGAGTGACCATAGATCGAACGCATGAGTCCGATCAGTTCGCGCTGCATCGACTTATTTTCATCAACTTTAGAGGCAACAAATCGGACGAATTTCAGCGACGGTGCAAGGTCACGCTCTGCCAGTTCTTGGATGGTTTCATCGAGCATGGCTAAGAATGCCGTAGTCGAGGCGAAATCCATGACAGTTGGCGGTGTCGGCACCACAAGGGCGTTGGCGGCCCTGAGCACAGACAATGAAATTGCGCCTAGTGCGGGTGGCGGATCCATAATGATGACGTCAAAACGATCGGAAATCGAGGCAATGCCTTGTGCCAAACGATCTAGCAGTTGACCGCCGCCGCGCGCCATGCGCGCCGCCAATTCATATTCAGACTGGAAAAGGCGAAGGTTAGCCGGGATCAGTTCCAGCCCGTCAAAGTGGGTTTTACGCAAAGCATAGTCGAGGCTGTGCATCTCTTCCTGACGAAGGAAAGGATAAAGCGTGTCATCTTCCGACAAATCGAGATCTGGAACATAGCCGAACAGCGTTGTTGCAGAGCCCTGACTGTCGCAATCTATTAAAGCTACACGATAGCCCTGGATAGCGAGATGCTGAGCCATATGTACTGCCGTGGTGGATTTGCCAACTCCACCTTTGAAGTTCTGCACTGCCAGCACACAACAGGGATCTTCAGGAGCTCGCCACGGGCGAGTGCCAAACACACCTCGCATGTCGTTAAGCTGTGCCAAAGTGTAGCCCACACGACGATTTGTACTTGTTCGCGGAGGTTCAGGTAGCCGACCATCCTTTTCTGCTTCACGAATAGCAGCGGGTGTACGGCCCACTAGCTCTGCAGCTCGTCCAATCGGAAAAACCGGCTGTCGACGAACGCCTGCGCGAGCATTGCGAGCATCATCGCGTAGCTTGCTTACAACAGAGCTGGAACGGCTCGCCAGTTGGCTGATCATAGCGTGTGTGGTGTCGCTAGTCGAAGACACGGGATCCTCAGTTTCACAAGTAAATTGGCAGCGGCTGCATTTTCACTTTTTGAGCGCAAGACAGCCCACAATCGAAAATCGGCACAAAATCCGTACGCTTGCGGACTTAACAAGTCGTTAAACATAGATTTCCCAAGTGAGACTGAGTCTGCCAACGCTACAATAGGGCTTCCACAACTCTATCCTGACCAATTGGGGGACAACACGGCGGTTAGCGCACGAGTCGGAATGCGTGAATATGTATGCGCGATACGGCTAACGAAGAACAATTGCACCGGTGCAATTAAGCGAAACGCTGTATCACATGCCCAAACCTGACCGATTGGGGGCAGCAACCTCATCAACTCTCGATAAGGGCAGCGCACGAAATTGCACCGGTGCAATTTTCTCTAGGGTCGGCCTCGGCGAGCGGCAAAGGCCTCACAAAAACCCTTCCAGCTTTTCTCAAGTTTAGAACCCGACAGCTTGGCTAGACGATCACCTGTCGTCTCGCGGTAAGCCCGTGCAATGATATCGATGTCCCAACCCCCACCGTACTTGCGAGCAATTTCGGCCAATGTTTCATGATAACGGATAGACCCATCAGGAAATGTACCCACGCCTTCGCGTTGCTCGTTCGAAGAGCTGCCTTGGACAGGGGAGGGGACTATAACTTTCTCGACAGTACCCTCGCGCCTCGGGCGCCGTCCCGCCGAGTGACGTTCAAGTTCCGATACTCTCCGTATTTGATCTGGGGCGGATTTGGCCTCGAAGGTAAACTCTAGCTCCTCGACAGTCCGGCCTCGACGGAACTCCTGCCACGTGACAGTGAAATGAGCGAGCTGGTCGATCTCCGACTTAGCCTTCTCAAGCACTTTGCGACGCAACTGCGCAAAGTCGGTATAGATATCAGGCGAAATTCCCAATGCGGCTCGAAGTGCCATCATGTCGCATCGCCATGTCTTTTGCCGCCTATAAATCCGCAACGCTCCCAGTTCATACAATTTGAGAGCGTAGGCCGATCGGAAGCCAAGCACGGCCTGCCGGTTCAATACTGCGTAGGTTTCGGACTCTTGGATCAGTTTACGAGCATCAGGTGTAAATTCCCATTCAATCCAACCTGTCTCGCCCTTTCCATCCTCGGCTTCTTCTTTTGAGGACTGGATCAACGAAAAGCGTCGAGTTGCCTTGCGGCCGCGCCATGAAAGATCGTCAACTGAGAAGAGGGTCCTATGCAGTTCTTCGAGCATATCTGAAATGCGTTCATTCCCTTTATGACCGCGTCGAATATCTGCTTTACGAAGACGATGAGATACAGGCCGCCAAGCATCTCCCCCGGCAGTCAAAATCATAAGTGCCAACAGCCTTGAAGCTGTAAGACTAAGAGATTGGCCTTTTACAAACCGAACTTCGATAAGATTGCCAGGTTTGGCGAACTCATCCGTTTCGCGCTTAGCTAGGGCCTGGGCAACACGTATGGCCCGACCACCTTGCTGGACATCGTCAGAAAGGGCGGAGTCTAGGTCGCTATCGACGATATCGGTCATGCTAGTCATCCGATTCTGCTGGACACAAGCTATCCTGACCGCATCGGATTTATCAAGTCAGGATAAAGTCGCGTATGACCGTGGTTGCAGCGCGCTTATTTATCGGTTGTAAATTTCAAACAACGCCGCTGCCTGCAGCGGTAAATTCTAGATTCTAAGAATTCTTAATTCAGGACTAAATTTATTCTGAATAAACAATGCCTTGTATCGAGATCCCTGACCTTTTGGGGGCTATAACCTGACTTAGTGGGGGTGCCGTCCTGACGAGTTGGGGGGGAGTACCTGACTAATTGGGGGCGAAAGCACTGGCATAGAAATCGTTCTAATGTTCGATAAAAAGTGCGTCGGGTGGGACCTTAAGTGCCCTAGCCAACGAGTACACAGCTTTGATGCCAACGTTGCGCTCGCCCCTTTCGATTCCGCCGATATAATTGCGATGCAGGTCAGAGAGCTCTGCCAAGGCTTCCTGGCTGAGTTTCCGGGATTGTCTGAGGCGCCGGACGGTTTCGCCGAATTTTACGAGATCAGGATCACGGTTCACCCCCTTGGAGTGCAGAGGATTTGGTGCAATCTCTACACACTATCAGTGTGATTCTGGAGGTTCACGGAATGGAAAAGCAATTGGCTATCATACTTGGAGAGGAGGGAGGGTTTCCTGTTTCAAACCTGGCTCCTCTGCGAATGATGGCTAGCCTAGACGTCATGTACAGAAGTGTTTTAGCGGGTCTGGCCGGGGTCCAGTTAGACATGCTGCAAGCTATTCTAACGAAATGGTCGATGACGCCAGCGTACGAGCGAGCAGACAGCTATCAGCTCGTGTTCTCCCTCTCCTGGCTATATGCATGTGTGTGTGTGGATGAAGACGAGGGTGAGGAAGCATTTTCTGAGCTTTCTTCATCGCTTCGGATCGAGCATTTGCTCGACGATATGGTGGTTGGAAGCGTCGAACACTGGATTTCGCGTTATGCGGATGCCCTATATAAAAAGATCGATCTGTTTTGGCGGGCGGATCACGTCTCTCTTCGAATGGACCATGCTGAGGAAATCGTAGGGAGCTTAAATGAACAAGACCGGCCAACCGATGATCGACTTGCCATAGCGTCAAACCGCTGGAACGAAGTGCTCGAGCGTCGCTTCTTTACGCTGCCAGAAAACTTCCATGCAGCAGTTCAGTCGCCATCTGACCTTGAGGCAGAGATTTCTGAGTTAAGTCGCGCCTATGACGATATGCAGATTTTGAGCGGAAGATCTGAATCCCCGTTGGTTCAAGATTTTGTGCGTTTGGACTCGGCTATGGTTCTTCGAGCTCATCGAGCATCCACTTTGGCTGAAGTAACGTAAGTTTTTCCATTCAAGCCTGGCGGGAATGATCTTCCTGATCGGTAATATTTTCAGCGTTCTGCAAATGGTTAGACGCGATTATTACCGATCGGGAATATATGCTGGAAATCGTCAATTTGCATGGTATATTATTCCCGAACGGGAATATATACATGCCTATCACCACTGCACAACAGTTCGGCGCGAGCGTCGCCACAGCTCGCCGTAAGTTAGGTTTAACTCAGCGCGATCTGGCACTGGCCATAGGAACCGGCGATCGATTCATTGTCGAGTTGGAACGTGGCAAGCCTACAGCTCAGTTGGGCAAGGCTTTAGCTGCAGCTCAGGCAGTGGGGATACGTTTAGGTGACCTGAGCGCAGGTGCAGGCTGATGGATTTCCCAATCTATTATGGAAATGAGCGGGTAGCGTTTTTAACCATGCAATCCGAAGGGGTGCATGGTCAGTATGATGATGCTTGGATCGCCTCAAAGGAAGCGTTCCCCATTTCGCTTTCTTTGCCACTTTCTTCAAACATTCTGGCCCCGGAAAGTCTTTTGCCATGGCTCGCTAATCTGCTGCCTGAAGGAGACCCGTTCCGAGCTATGACACGCGCTCTGGGCGTAGCTCCAGAAGATGTTCTGGGCCTTATCGAACGCACGGGAGCCGATCTCGCAGGGGCATTACGCGTTGGGGGACCTCGAGTTGCAGACCACCCTGACTATCGTGTCATCGCAACGGATACCGATCTCGAGAAAATACTCGACGATCTGCCGGCCAAGCCGTTCTTGGTCGGCGAGGAAGGGGTATCGATGAGCTTGGCTGGTGCCCAAGAAAAACTTCCGGTGGCCGTGATAGAAGGGCGCATTGCGGTGCCCGTGAACGGAGCTCCATCAACACATATTCTGAAGCCGGATAATTTGCGGCTCGCAGATAGCGTAATCAATGAAGCGCTTTGCATGGTTTTAGCAAAACGGTGTGGGCTTCCCGTCGCTGAAGTTACGATAGGACATGCGGGGAAAAGATCATATCTGCTGGTTGAGAGATACGATCGGAAAGAGATGCCGCCGGGAACAATAACGCGCATACATCAAGAAGATTTTTGTCAGGCGACGAGTAGACTTCCATCCGCAAAATATGAGCGTAACCGCACGGGAGTTACGGGCCCGAGTTTGGCCGAAATGTTTTCATTAGTGCGCGACCATATGACAGCTTTGGAGATCACGCGTTTGCTTGACGCGGTAATCTTCAATGTAGCCATTGGAAATGTGGATTCCCACGCCAAGAACTATTCGATCATGCTGGAAGCCGGGGGGACAAAGCTCGCTCCTCTATATGATTTGATGACCGGCCTGGCTTGGGCCGGTATCACCGAAAAGGCTCTGTTGCAAAGATTGGCGGCAGTCAGAGGTAGGCTGTCGCTCTGCGCCGATCAGGCGGCTGCTGCGAAATGGTGGTTGAGCATGCCCATGGCCTCCGTCAGCGCCGAGGGCCCAATGCCAAAAGCTCTCTCCACAAGGCGCACCTCGCCCCTGATGCCGGGCTGCAGGCACCAGGGGCGAGCCTGTCCTTTGCGCAGGGCTCGCATGACTTCGAATCCCTTGATCGTGGCATAGGCCGTGGGGATCGATTTGAAACCGCGCACCGGCTTGATCAGTATCTTGAGCTTTCCGTGATCGGCCTCGATCACGTTATTGAGATACTTCACCTGCCGGTGGGCCGTCTCCCGGTCCAGCTTTCCTTCGCGCTTCAATTCGGTGATCGCTGCACCATAGCTCGGCGCTTTGTCGGTATTGAGCGTGGCAGGCTTTTCCCAGTGCTTCAGGCCTCGCAGGGCCTTGCCCAGGAACCGCTTCGCTGCCTTGGCGCTGCGGGTCGGCGACAGGTAGAAATCGATCGTGTCGCCCCGCTTGTCGACTGCCCGGTACAGGTAGGTCCACTTGCCCCGCACCTTGACGTAGGTTTCATCCAGGCGCCAGCTCGGATCAAAGCCACGCCGCCAGAACCAGCGCAGCCGCTTCTCCATCTCCGGGGCGTAGCACTGGACCCAGCGATAGATCGTCGTATGGTCGACCGAAATGCCGCGTTCCGCCAGCATTTCCTCAAGGTCGCGATAGCTGATCGGATAGCGACAATACCAGCGCACCGCCCACAGGATCACATCACCCTGGAAATGGCGCCACTTGAAATCCGTCATCGTTCCGTCCGTCCAATCTCCGCCAAGCATGCTCAAGCTTCACGATTTTTGCAACAGAGCCGCTGCTCGCGCAGGCTGGGTGCCAAGCTCTCGGGTAACATCAAGGCCCGATCCTTGGAGCCCTTGCCCTCCCGCACGATGATCGTGCCGTGATCGAAATCCAGATCCTTGACCCGCAGTTGCAAACCCTCACTGATCCGCATGCCCGTTCCATACAGAAGCTGGGCGAACAAACGATGCTCGCCTTCCAGAAAACCGAGGATGCGAACCACTTCATCCGGGGTCAGCACCACCGGCAAGCGCCGCGACGGCCGAGGTCTTCCGATCTCCTGAAGCCAGGGCAGATCCGTGCACAGCACCTTGCCGTAGAAGAACAGCAAGGCCGCCAATGCCTGACGATGCGTGGAGACCGAAACCTTGCGCTCGTTCGCCAGCCAGGACAGAAATGCCTCGACTTCGCTGCTGCCCAAGGTTGCCGGGTGACGCACACCGTGGAAACGGATGAAGGCACGAACCCAGTGGACATAAGCCTGTTCGGTTCGTAAGCTGTAATGCAAGTAGCGTATGCGCTCACGCAACTGGTCCAGAACCTTGACCGAACGCAGCGGTGGTAACGGCGCAGTGGCGGTTTTCATGGCTTGTTATGACTGTTTTTGTACAGTCTATGCCTCGGGCATCAAGCAGCAAGCGCGTTACGCCGTGGGTCGATGTTTGATGTTATGGAGCAGCAACGATGTTACGCAGCAGGGCAGTCGCCCTAAAACAAAGTTAGCACCACTAAAATCCTGCTTTATTTAGTCCATGGTTATTCAAACGGCATTCAATTTCTCAGGCGTTGTTCAGCGCTCGGTTTGTCGTTTCTCCGGGCTTCGCCTGGAGGCGTTGCGCTGGTTTTCAGTCTTTTTGGCCTCCAGTCCTTGCGTAGCAAGCGCAATCAGCTATTATTTTTGTAGTGCTTTGCCGCCTCGGTGGCGCAGCACTTTTTCACAGTTCGCGCCCGTCGCCAAATTCAAGTTATCCGTTTTGGCTTCTGGTTCTAACATTTCGGTCAAGCCGACCCGCCTAAGGCGGTCGGCTTACCTCGCCCGTTAGGCATCACAAAGTACAGCATCGTGACCAACAGCAACGATTCCGTCACACTGCGCCTCATGACTGAGCATGACCTTGCGATGCTCTATGAGTGGCTAAATCGATCTCATATCGTCGAGTGGTGGGGCGGAGAAGAAGCACGCCCGACACTTGCTGACGTACAGGAACAGTACTTGCCAAGCGTTTTAGCGCAAGAGTCCGTCACTCCATACATTGCAATGCTGAATGGAGAGCCGATTGGGTATGCCCAGTCGTACGTTGCTCTTGGAAGCGGGGACGGATGGTGGGAAGAAGAAACCGATCCAGGAGTACGCGGAATAGACCAGTCACTGGCGAATGCATCACAACTGGGCAAAGGCTTGGGAACCAAGCTGGTTCGAGCTCTGGTTGAGTTGCTGTTCAATGATCCCGAGGTCACCAAGATCCAAACGGACCCGTCGCCGAGCAACTTGCGAGCGATCCGATGCTACGAGAAAGCGGGGTTTGAGAGGCAAGGTACCGTAACCACCCCAGATGGTCCAGCCGTGTACATGGTTCAAACACGCCAGGCATTCGAGCGAACACGCAGTGTTGCCTAACCCTTCCATCGAGGGGGACGTCCAAGGGCTGGCGCCCTTGGCCGCCCCTCATGTCAAACGTTAGACATCATGAGGGTAGCGGTGACCATCGAAATTTCGAACCAACTATCAGAGGTGCTAAGCGTCATTGAGCGCCATCTGGAATCAACGTTGCTGGCCGTGCATTTGTACGGCTCCGCAGTGGATGGCGGCCTGAAGCCATACAGCGATATTGATTTGTTGGTTACTGTGGCCGTAAAGCTTGATGAAACGACGCGGCGAGCATTGCTCAATGACCTTATGGAGGCTTCGGCTTTCCCTGGCGAGAGCGAGACGCTCCGCGCTATAGAAGTCACCCTTGTCGTGCATGACGACATCATCCCGTGGCGTTATCCGGCTAAGCGCGAGCTGCAATTTGGAGAATGGCAGCGCAATGACATTCTTGCGGGTATCTTCGAGCCAGCCATGATCGACATTGATCTAGCTATCCTGCTTACAAAAGCAAGAGAACATAGCGTTGCCTTGGTAGGTCCGGCAGCGGAGGAATTCTTTGACCCGGTTCCTGAACAGGATCTATTCGAGGCGCTGAGGGAAACCTTGAAGCTATGGAACTCGCAGCCCGACTGGGCCGGCGATGAGCGAAATGTAGTGCTTACGTTGTCCCGCATTTGGTACAGCGCAATAACCGGCAAAATCGCGCCGAAGGATGTCGCTGCCGACTGGGCAATAAAACGCCTACCTGCCCAGTATCAGCCCGTCTTACTTGAAGCTAAGCAAGCTTATCTGGGACAAAAAGAAGATCACTTGGCCTCACGCGCAGATCACTTGGAAGAATTTATTCGCTTTGTGAAAGGCGAGATCATCAAGTCAGTTGGTAAATGATGTCTAACAATTCGTTCAAGCCGACCGCGCTACGCGCGGCGGCTTAACTCCGGCGTTGGGCGCACAATAAGGCTCCTTGCAGAGTTGCTTGAAAGTTGTTACGATTCAAATTTAATCATGAGATAGTCAGCAGATGAGCACTTCCAAGAACGCAGACAAGTAAGCCGCAACATCAGAATTGTTGTTGCGGCGCTCTGTAAGACCAATCCCATCTGATTGCTGACGAGCAGACGCTGCCCGGTATCCTTAATCGAGCGGTTGATTCGTCATGACCACCACACGCCCCGCGTGGGCCTATACGCTGCCGGCAGCCTTGCTGCTTATGGCTCCCTTCGACATCCTCGCCTCGCTGGCGATGGATATTTATCTTCCAGTCGTTCCGGCGATGCCGGGCGTCCTGAACACGACTCCATCCATAATCCAACTCACGTTGAGCCTCTACATGGTGATGCTCGGTGTGGGCCAAGTGATCTTTGGGCCACTCTCCGATCGCGTCGGGCGACGGCCGATCCTGCTTGTAGGCGCAACGGCTTTCGTTGCTGCGTCTCTGGGAGCGGCTTGTTCTTCAACTGCATTAGCCTTTGTTGCGTTTCGTCTGGTTCAGGCTGTTGGAGCATCGGCCATGCTGGTGGCCACCTTCGCGACCGTGCGCGACGTATATGCCAATCGTCCCGAAGGTGCCGTCATCTACGGCCTTTTCAGTTCGATGCTGGCGTTCGTGCCTGCGCTCGGCCCTATAGCCGGTGCGCTGATCGGCGAGTTTTGGGGATGGCAGGCGATCTTCATCACACTGGCTGCACTGGCTTCGCTCGCACTCTTAAACGCCAGTTTCAGGTGGCATGAAACCCGACCGTTGGATCAGGCCAGAACGCAACGATCTGTTTTGCCGATCTTCGCGAGTCCGGCCTTTTGGGTTTACACGGTCGGATTTAGTGCCGGCATGGGCACATTCTTCGTTTTCTTCTCGACAGCCCCCCGTGTTCTCATAGGCCAAGCCGGCTATTCCGAGATCGGATTTAGCTTGGCCTTCGCGACTGTCGGGCTGGTCATGGTCACGACAACCCGCTTCGCAAAGTCCTTCGTTGCCAAATGGGGTATCGCGGGATGCGTAGCGCGCGGGATGGCGTTGCTCGTTTCCGGCGCGATCCTGTTGGGGATCGGCCAACTTTTCGGATCGCCGTCATTTTTCAGCTTCATCCTGCCGATGTGGGTTGTCGCGGTCGGCATTGTCTTCACGGTGTCCGTTACCGCCAACGGCGCACTTGCGCAGTTCGACGACATCGCTGGATCAGCGGTTGCGTTCTACTTCTGCATCCAAAGCCTGATAGTCAGTATCGTCGGGACATTGGCGGTGACGCTGTTAAACGGCGATACAGCGTGGCCCGTGATTTGTTACGCCACGGCAATGGCAGTGCTGGTGTCGTTGGGGCTGGCGCTCCTTCGATCCCGTGATGCTGCCACCGAGAAGTCGCCAGTCGTCTAGCCGACGACTGGAAGCAAGCCCGCTCCGATGCGGCGCAATAATCTTCGAAACCTCGTGAATGGCGGTATCCTGTCTGGCAAGATACCGCTCATTTCCCTTGTCCCGTGGCGGCCGGTCATCGACCGCCAGCTCGGCCGCGAGGTCATGGGCGTCGTGCAGGGCGGATCGGAATCGTGGCAACTCGCGCGGCAGAGGGGGATAAGCCTCTAATCTGTTGTAGATGAACGTAGCCGCTCGAAACCGGTGATGAGGCTGTCAAGTCCGAAGTTGAACGCAGCATCTATGCCTTCTGTTTCCAACTCGTGAAACAGATCGTGCAGGAAGGACGATGCTGCCTGCCCGGACACATCTGATCTGTCCGACATTCTCTCATCGGCATCAGATGCCTGCTGCTCGAGAACGGAACCGACCACATAGTGACTGACCGCCCGGAGCGCCCAAACAGCGTGCTTCGGACCAAAGCCCGCCGCGCAGAGAAAGCGTATTTGTGTCTCGGCAGTGCCAAAATTCGGTTCTGTCGGTCGAGTGCCGGCATGGATGCGCGCCCCGTCGCGATAATAGAGCAACGCCGTTCTGAAACTCTGGGCGTTCTCTTTCAGGAATAGCCGCCAGTCTTCGTTCTCTTCGGGTAGCGAGCGGGTGTGGCGTTCCGTCAACATCGCCTCCGCAAGTGCGTCAAGCAGCGCGCGCTTGCTCTGGAAATGCCAGTAAAGCGCAGGCTGCTGAACCTTGAGGCGTTCAGCGAGCTTTCGCGTCGTCAGGTTGTCCATGCCAACCTCGTTCAGCAGCTCCAGCGCCGCTGCGATCACGGTGCCTTTGTCCAGTTTGGTCATTCACGTTCCTCTGCCAGTGCTTGACAATTTATCAACGATAATTTCTATGTCTATGTTCTTATCATTGATAAAGTCGCTCGCATTGAGCGGCGCTGGAGTTTCAGGTGCGCAGCTCTGCCATCATCGCCCTGCTGATCGTCAGTCTCGACGCCATGGGACTCGGCCTCATCATGCCGGTCCTTCCGACGCTTCTGCGCGAGCTTGTGCCGGCGGAACAGGTCGCTGGTCACTATGGTGCTTTGCTGTCACTCTATGCGTTGATGCAGGTCGTCTTCGCGCCCGTGCTTGGAAAATTTTTCAGATGCTTACGGCCGGCGTCCGGTGCCGGCTTCTCTGCGGGGGCCGCAGTCGATTACACGATTATGGCATCAGCGCCGGTCTTATGGGTTCTCTATATCGGCCGACTCGTT